>DATDIC010000351.1:0-20222 GCA_036521275.1 Acetobacteraceae bacterium | reverse complement strand
GGATATCGTTATATTTGTTCCCATCTGGATACACTTTCCCCGGCTCCGTATCGCGGAAATCGTAGAAATCCATCACCTGCCGCAGCGTGTGATACACCCCGTCATGCATGAACACGTTCCGCGTCGCCACGTTGCGCAATGTCGGCGTCAGGAACATCCCGCAATACTGTGTCTGGCTCGCCAGATCCTCCCGATACGGCCCACAGATTCCCAGATCGAAATAACCGTGATCCCGATTAGCCACCAGCATATCATTCCGCGGCACACCCAACGCCTCGAACTGGTGATCGGTGAACAGCGGCGGCAGCCCGTCCGGCGTCGGCTGATCCAAATGGCATCCCCCGCAATTCGCCTTCGCCGGATCATTGAACAGCAGATACCCGCGCAGCTCCGCCGGGCTCAGCCGCGCCTTGCCCTCCAGCCAGTCATCGAACTTGCTGCTGTAAGGATGGAAGCTCGCTTCCTCGATCTGGTAGCGCCCGACTGCGAACAATGCTTCCGCCACGGTCATGCGCGGCGAAGCGAAAATCGCCGGCCCGAACAACTGCACGAACCGCCCCGCATAGGGCGCCCGGCGCAGCTTCGCCGTCACCAGTTCCACGCTGCCGCCATCCATCTCCAGCGGATTGAGCAGCGGCACCATCGCCTGGTCCTGCAGCGTGTCGGCACGCCCGTCCCAGAACAGGCCGCCCTGCGGCACGAGGTTGGCCGCCGTCTGCACCGTGTCCTGTGCAGTCTTCTGCACCCGCGCCGCGCCCTGCCCCGCCGCCGCCAGTTGCACCAGGCTGACGGTTTCGTTTTCTTCGTTATCCGGACCGACGCTGAAATTGGGCTGCCGTTCCAGATACATCAGCGACGGCACCGCGCGCACCCCCTGCCGATGCATATCGGCGCCACCTTCCATCGCCGACAGATCCCCCGGCGGCCCATAGCCATGCGCCGGGCTGTGGCACGACGCGCAGGCAAGCTTGCCGGACGACGACAGCGTGGCATCGAAGAACACCAGCCGCCCAAGCTGCGCCATCGCCGACAACGGCTCGACCGCCGGACGCACCAGCCGCACCGGGTACGGGTTCTCGCCGTCAGCCAGCCTGAAGCTCGCCACCGGATCAGCCAGCCATGCCCGCAACGGCAACGGGCCACGGACGATCGTTGCCGCCACCACGACACCGGCTGCCACAACCAGGCCCGCACCCGCCAGCAACCAGGGGCGGCCACGCACAGCGACGCTTCAGTGCTGTACCGGCGAGGACGCCGAGCACGCGTCATAGGCCGGATCGACGTCGTTGATCATCGTGATGCCGCCCTGCCCGTGCGTTTTTGCACGGTCTCCCCGATATTGGTGTCGCTGCCGCCCCACCTTTGCAACGCGCCGTGCCGGATCAGGGCGACGCGGGCGGCGACGACACCGGCGTTCCGCTCGCCGGATCCAGGAACAGCGGCGGCGTATGCCCGCCGGCCGCGAAATCGAACATCGCCATGATGGACCCGGAAACCGCATCGAACGACCCGCCGCCCAGGCGCCGCCCCTGCAGCCAGTTATCCTCTATGAAGCGGCTCACCGAGGACTGCATGATCAGCTCATGGCTCACATAATTGGCGCGCACCCAGGGCGAGATCACCAGGAATGGCAGCCGCGTGCCCGGACCGCAGCGACCGTTCACCGGCTTGCCCTCCACCCCCACCATCGGCGTGCCGGTCCCGCATTTGCCCGGCCCGTCGAGCTGATCCGCCTCTGCATCGAAGGACGGATCGAGAACTTTCGTGAACGCATGATCATACCAGCCGTCCGAATCATCCCAGGCGACGATGATGGCGGTGTTCTTCCACGCCGGCTGCTGCTCGACGAAGTTGATCACCCGGACCGTCCCCTCCTGTTCGTCGAGCGGATCGGAATAGCCCGCATGCCCATCCTGATAGCCGACCATCTTGACGAACGACACCGATGGAAAATTGCCCGCCTTCAGCGCGGCGTAGAAGTCGCGCAGGCTGTATTCGTGGTTGGCCGGCTCCCGCGTGGTGCCGTCATGCTCATAGCTGTAGCCGATCGCGCCCAACGAGCTTGGCCGCGCGTGCGCCGGGTTGGCGGTCGATTGGTAATACTGGAACCAGTTGTGATGCGGCAGGTAGTCCAGGATATTGGCCCTGACCACGGTCGAATACGTGGTGCGGGAACAGCCTGTGGTGCCGTTCGGGTTGCGCCGGCTCAGGTCGAAGCCGCCCATGAACCCGCCCCAGGTGATGCCCCCCTCGTTCAGCAGGTCGCCGATATTCCTGCCGGTCATGTAGCCCTGGTCCTTGGGCACCGAGCAGACATCGCCGGACGGATCGACATCGCTGATCATGGTGTAGCCGCCCTGCCCGTCCTTGATGTAATAGGACGCGTTGCCGGGGGCGTAAGGCGGCTTCGTGGTCGCTGTCAGCTTCAACCCGTTGGTCTGCCCGGAAACGACTTCCAGCGCCCCCGGCGTGGAGGGCCCATACGTATCGGTATAGGCATTGTCGCTCAGGCTGAAATGCTGGGCGTAATTCCACAGCGCCGTCACCGTGTTGCCGTCGAAATATCCCATCACCTGCCCCTGGGTGCCGAACGCCCCGACCCCGCCCGGCGTCGCGCGCCCGGTATATTTCGGGAACAGATCCGCCTTGCCGCCGTCGTACGCGAGCTGTTCCGGCGTGTAGGCATGGTTCTGGTCGGCGGTCGCGGCCTGCGTGCGGTCGAGCCGGAACGGCTCCGCCGCATCATCGCCATTCGCCTTGTTGGTGAAATTGGGGTTGTTGGTCAGCAGGTGCGCGGTGACCAGATTGTCGACGCTCGGCGTCTCGGGCGCGGCGGTGAAGGCAGGCTCGCCCGGCGGATTGGCAGCCCTGGGATACGTGGCGAAGTAATGATCGAACGATACGTTTTCGTTGTAAATGATAACAAGATGCTTGATCGGCGTGGCGGTCGGCACCGCATCCTGCGCGCCGCCCGGATCCGCCGGCACCACCGCGCCAGGCGCCGCCACGGCCGCATTCGCCGCTAGCAGAGACGCCAGCAGCACCCCGGCCACGCCGGACAGCAGAAATTCACGCACCCTCGTCATCCTCCCGCTCCCGGGTTACGCCGCAACGTGACCCACTCATTGACCCCGCCCGCTGCTTTACAGCCGCGCGCCCGATTCGCCATGATCGCCCCATGCGCTTGAACGACCAAACACGCGCCTGGCTCGCCGGCCAAGACGGCCCGGCGCGGCAATGGGCGATCGAGCATCAGATGCGCGTCGGCCGCTATCTCGGCGCCGCCGATCTGGTCCCGGTGTCGCAGGCGCATATCATGGCCGACACGGAATCGCTCGGCGTCGCCGGCGTGGAATGGCTGGAACGCCTCGCCGCTCTCCCGGACGATCAGCGCCGCGTTCGCGTCCCCACCATCACCGATCCGCGCGGCACCGATTTCACCGCCGCCGCCCAACTGCAACACCAGGACTGGATGCTGTCGCTGGAACGCCGCACCATCGCCGCCTTCCAGGCGCTCGGCGTGCTGATGACCGACACCTGCATCAACTACCAGACCATCATGCCGGCGGTCCGCAACGAGCACATGGCGTACGGCGATACCGGCGTGGTGATCTATTCCAACAGCGTGCTCGGCGCCCGCTCCAACTTCGAAGGCGGCCCCTCCGCGCTCGCCGCCGGCCTCACCGGATGCACGCCGCGCTACGGCTACCACCTGGACGAACACCGCCGCGCCACCTTGCTGGTGCGCGTCACGGAAACACCGAGCGCCTTGCACGATTGGGGCGCGCTCGGCGCCCTTGTCGGCCAACTCGCCGGCGATTACTGGCAGGTGCCGGCGCTGATCGGCATCGATCGCGTGCCAACCTCCGACGAGCTCAAGCATTTCGGCGCCGCGCTGGCGAGCTTCGGCTCCGTCGCCTTGTTCCACATGGTCGGCATCACCCCGGAAGCCCCACGCCTGCAGGACATCGCCGACCCATCGATGCCGCACCGCGCGACCATCGGCGCGGCCGACCTGCGCGCCTTCCAGGCCCGCTACAGCGGCACGGTCGATACCGTGGACGTGGTGGTATTCGCCGCCCCGCAGCTCAGCCTGATGGAGATGCAGCTTCTCGCCAGCCTGCTCGACCGCCGCCGCGCCGTCGTGCCGCTGCTGGTCGCGACCAGCCCGCAAGTGAAGCCGGATGCCGACCGCATGGGCATCACCGCCCGCATCGAAGCCGCCGGCGGCCTCGTGCTGTCCGGCATGTGCTTCTACCAGAGCTACGCCCGTGAAATGGCCGAAGCCAATAACTGGCGCACGCTGGCAACCAATTCCGCCAAGCTGACCAACATCCTCGGCGGCTACGGCTACCGCCCGGCGCTGCTCTCCATGCAGGCCTGCGTGGACGCGGCCTGCACCGGCCGGATCGCACCATGATCGCGTTCCAGGCCCAGGCCGGCATGGGCAAGCGCGTGCGTGGCCGGGCGCTGGTGGCGAAGGACGGCTTCTCCGCCCGCTACGACCTGGACCGCATCAACGGCGTGTTCTCCCGCCCGGAGCACAAGCTCGCCGGCCGCTTCTATGTGGGCTGCGTGCTGGTGCTGGATGCCGCGAAGGGCGGCGTCGCCACCGCCTGGATGCTGCACGAGATGGCGGCGCGCGGCGTCATGCCGGCGGCCCTGGTATTGAACCGGGTCAACCCGATCATGGTGCAGGGCGCCGCGCTGG
The DNA here is from genome assembly GCA_036521275.1 of Acetobacteraceae bacterium. Lineage (GTDB taxonomy): Bacteria > Pseudomonadota > Alphaproteobacteria > Acetobacterales > Acetobacteraceae > DATDIC01. Next base: position 15,511 of record DATDIC010000351.1, on the reverse strand, counting down.
CCGACTTCACCATGATCTCCGGCTTCGATCAGGACGTCACCACGCTGGTGCCGGACGGCGCCCTGGTAGAGGTGGACCCGCAGAGCGATCCGCCCGTCCTGCGTGTCCTTGCGGACGAAACCAGCCTCTGACGCAGCCTACCCCTTCACCCCGCCCATGGTCAGGCCAGTGCTCATATAGCGGCGGAACGCATAGTAGATCACGATCGGCGGCAGCGCGTAGATCACCGCGGTGGCCATCATCAGGTTCCACGGCGCCTCGTCGCTGTTCAGGAACTGGCCGAGCGCCACCGGCACCGTCATGTTGCCCGGGCTGGACAGCAACAGGTACAAATACAGATACTCGTTCCAGGCCAGCAGCAGCGCATAGGTTCCAACCGCAACCATGGCCGGCGCCATCAGCGGCAGATAGATCCGCCAGTAGATTCTCCCCGGCCCCGCCCCGTCGATCCGCGCCGCCTCGTCCAGCGCCACCGGGATGCTGGCGCTGTATTCGGTGAAGATGAAGATCGCATAGGGGGTCGCGAACGTGACCTCCACCAGGATCACCGCCCACAGATTGTCGCCCAGGCCGTAATTCTGCATCACCCGATAGAACGGGATCGCCAGGAACGACATCGGGATGACGTAGGTCAGCAGCGCCGCATTGCTGACCATCCAGGCGCCGCGAATGCGCATCCGCGCGATCACGAAACTGGTCATCGTGCCGATCGCCAGCGTCAGGAACGCGGTCGCCGCCCCCACATACAGGCTGTTCCCCATCTCGTGCCAGAACATCTTCAGATACCAGTAGTTCTGGGTCAGCACGTCCCAGAACCCCCTCAGCGTCGGCTGTGCCGGAAACAGATCGCCGCTGAACACCGCATCCTTCGGCCGCAGCGCCACCTCGACCATGTTGTACAGCGGCAGCACCGTCCAGATCAGGATCAGCAGCCCGATCAGCACCTGCCCGGCCGCGTGCAGCCGCCGCCGCCCGAGTCCCACCCGCCGCCCCGCCACGCCGCTCATAGCTGCACCTGAGAGCGTGCGAGCTTGCGCATCAGCACGATCACCAGCGGGATCAGCAGCGGCAGCGCCGACATCACCGTGGCCATGCCGAGCTGCGGATTGCCGACCTGGAACGCGTTGCGGATGCCCAGCGTCGCCAGCACGTTGGTCGACAGCGCCGGACCGCCGCCGCTGATGAAATAGACCGTGTTGAAATCCCCCAGCGTCCAGATCGTCGAAAGCAGGGTGCACACCAAGTACAGGTTCGCCAGCAGCGGGAACGTCACGAACAGGAACCGCTTGATGCCGATGGCGCCGTCCACCTCCGCCGCCTCGTACACGTCCTGCGGGATGGCCGTGCGCCCGGCCATCAGGATCACCGTCCAGAACGGCGTCCATTTCCATACATAAGCAACGATCACCGTCGCGAAGGTCAGCCACCGCTGCGTCAGCCAGGACGGACCATCCAGGCCGAACAGGAAATACAGCAGGTTGTTCAGCAGCCCCCATTGCCCGTCCAGCATCCAGTGGATGGAAATGAAGGTCGGTATTGCCGGGGCCGCCCACGGCATGATGAAGACCAGCAGAAGCGCCTTCACCCAGCGGCTTTTCTGCATGAAATAGCCCGACAGCAGCAGCGCCAGGAACAGGTGCAGGTTCACCCCGATGGCCAGGAACAGCACCGTGTTGACCAGCGTGCGCAGATAGATCGGGTCGGCGAACAGCTCGGTGTACAACGCCGGCCGATGCCCCAGCCACAGCCCGTACCCCACCGGATACACCACGAACAGCAGGAACACCGCGGCATACGGAACCAGGAACGCGAGCGCCCACGCGGTGTCTGATCCCTGCAGCGCGCCGCGCCGGAACCGCACGCGGGCAGGCCGCGCCGCCACCGCCTGTCCCCCGGCAAGTGAAGGAGTCGCCATGCCCGCGCGCCGGTCAGGCGATCGGATACTTGGCGAAGATCGCCTGCATGCGCTTCAGCCCCTTCGCCACCGCATCCTCCGGCTTCATGCCGTTGATCACGTCCGATTCCGCCACGCCCCAGATATGCTCGGCGTCCACCTGCGCAAAGCCGGGATTGTACACCGAGGGCCAGACCGCCGTCGGGCCCAGCACGCCCTGGGTGATCGCCGCCACCCGCGTCGGATCGCTCGGGTCCAGCCAATAGGGATCGGTCTTCACGATCGACGGCATCACCGGCAGCCAGCGCGCCTTCGCCTGCTTCAGGTAATTGTCCAGGTTGGTCGGCTGGATCAGGTATTTCAGGAAGCTCTTGGCGCCGTCGATATTGGCCGCGCCCTTCAGGATGAAGGCCTGCGGCACGCTCAGCAGCACCGAGACCTTGTTGCCGTCATTGTCCAGCGGCATCGGCAGCGTGACGATGTCGTGGTAGTACCACTGCTTGTTGTCGATCACCGCCGACGAGATGGAGATCGTATCGTTCGGCGTCATCACGACTTCCTTGGCGTGGAAGGCGTTGTTGTTGTCCGGATCGTTCCAGTTGATGGCACTCGGCGGCACGTAGCCCTTCTTGTACGGCGTGGTCAGCATCACCAGCGAATCGGCCAGCGCCTTCTGCACCTTGGCGTCGTCCGCATGCAGCTTGCCGTCCGGCGTCACGATGCCGGCGCCCCCGAAGGCGACGAAGGTCTGGTTGAACAGGTTGTACGGATCGGCCCCGGTGGTGGAGAGCGTGAACCCGAGCCCATAGACGTGCCGCATGCCCTTCTTGCGCAGCTTGTCCTGCACCGGCTCGAAGAACTGGAAGAACTTGTCCCAGGTCTTGGGAATGTCCGACATCTGGTAGCCGGCCTCTTCCACCAGCGTGCGCCAGATCGGCATGTTGAGCGCCTGCGCCTTCAGCGGCACGCCGAAAAAGGACCGTTTCTTTGCCGTATTGTCGTAGTATTCCGCCGATTTCAGCGCGGTGTCGCTGAACTGGCCCTTCTGTGTCTCCACCACGTCGGACACGTCCACCAGCTTCCCGTCCCAGGCCGCCTGCGGCATGGTCTGCGCCGAGCCGTGATCGGAGTAGATCAGGTCCGGCACCTGCCCCGTGGTCGTGGCGGAGATCACCTTCTCGTCGAGCGCGTTGCCCTCGATCATCGACAGGTTCATCGTGATGCCGCTCTGCTTTTCCCAGACCGACACCATGTCGCGGAATGCCTGGTCCTCGGCGGCATAGAAGCCCTGGTTCCACCACACGGTCAGCGTCTTGCTGTCCGCCGCGCGGGCGATGTTCGGCCGTGCCAGCATCGCAGAGGCCGCCAACCCCGCCGTTCCGCCAAGCAGGCTGCGCCGTCCGAACTCGCTCATTGATCGTCTCCTCGCTCATGCTTCGAACCCGGGCTCATGCTTCGAACCGGGTCATCGTGGACCGGCTGATGCCAGACTTCGTCCGCCTGCTTTGCCACGCCGGCGGCCGCGTGCCTACCCTCCCGGCAATTGAGCGCAGCAGCATCACCGGCCTGTGACGACAGGCGCTGGTGCGGCGCAGACGGCGGCAGCACCCGAACCGGAGAATCCCCCGATGGAGGACGACGACCTTCGGCCATCCAGCAATATCGACGACCGCCGAGGCATGGGCGGCGGGGCGGGTCAGCTTGGGACACGATTTCAGCTATATGCCAGTGTCCGTCCGTGAAGCAGGCTGTCTGGGCACCTCGGCTCCGGCGGCCCAGGTGGGGTAGATGGGCCGCAGCTTGATGATGAAATCGACGGCCATCAAGACGGCACCGGCGGCGAACACAACGTCGCCGGGCAAGCGCAACCACAGCCAGATCGCTACGGTCTTGTAGAAGGCAAGGCTGCGCGCATAGGCGTAGCCATGCTCATAGACCGCCGCCAGTTGCGTCCAGCCGACCGGAAAGAAGTTGAGAAGGATCCAAAGTACCAGCCCCCCGTTATAGAGCCAGAACGCTGCAACCCCCAGCCTTTCATTGAAAACGAACCGCTCGCCCGCCATCGCCCGCAGGCAGAAATAGATCAGCCCGATGCCAAGCAAGCCGAAGGCGCCGAACAGCGCGGTATGGGCGTGGTTGAGGGTCAGATACGTCCCGTGTTCGTAGTAGTTGACGAGCGGTGCGTTGAGCGTGCCGCCGCCGAACACGCCGGCCCCCACGAAGTTCCAGAACGCGGAACCGAGTATGTACATATAGGCCAGCCGGTATTTGAAATTCTGCGTGGACTTGATCGTCCGGTATTCACTGATGCCATCCAGGATCAGCAACACGAGCGGCAAGACCTCAATGAAAGAGAACATGCTGCCGTAGGGAATCCACATGCTCGGCGAGCCGTTCCAGTACAGATGATGCCCGGTGCCGAGTACGCCGCCGAGGAAAATCAGAATGACCTCGAAAAATACCGCCCGTTCGGCAAGTTTGCGGGACACCAGGCCGAGTCCCATCAGCAAATAGGCGCTGATGCACGAGGCAAAAAACTCGAATGACTGTTCGACCCAGAGATGAACCACCCAGAACCGCCAGTACTCCTGGATGGTGAATGACTTCTCGATCCCGGTGAGGGGAATCATGCCGAGGGCGTACAGCACGACCACGTTGGCGGTGGAGATCCACAGCAGGTTTTCGATCCGGATATGGCCCCGCACGAAGTTGCGCAGGCTTTGCCGGAGCAGCGTCGAGGTCGGCCAAAGGGCGCGCGCCATCAGCACGCACCATGTCGCCAGCCCGATGAAGAAGATGATTTGCCAGAACCGGCCGAGTTCGAGATATGCCAGCCCCTGATTGCCGAACCAGAACCAGCCGTGGCGGATGAAACCCATGATCCCCAGATAGTCGCCGGCAAGCAAACCGATGACCACGACGATCGAGGTCCAGAACAGCAGGTCGACCAGCTTCCCCTGGTCCCTTGCCTCTGTTCCACTGATCGTCGGGGCGAGGAACAGCCCGGCGCCGATCCAGGAGAACAGAATCCAGACCAGTGCCGACTGGATGTGGATGTCGCGCAGGAAATTGAACGGCAGGAAGCGCCCAACCGGGACGCCGTAGAAACTCGTCCGGTCCGTGTAATAGTGGGCAAGCACCGAGCCGGCGCCGATCTGGATCAGGAGCATTAGCGCGACGAACAGGAAATACTTGCCGGTTTTCCGCTGGCTCAAGGTCAGCGGCGGAATCTCCAGGAGCACCGGATCCATCAAGTCCTTGTCGGCGCCGCTCAGGAATACCTGGTAGATGACCAGAACCGCGCCGAACAGACAGAACACGAAACAAAAGCTGGCCCAGGTCCACATGGAGGTGATGGTGGTCGGCGTGTTGCCGACCAGAGGCTCGTAGGGCCAGTTCTGGGTCCAGGATATCGCGCTGTGGGGGCGATCCGCGACGGTCAGGATCGACGAGTAGATCAAGAAGTCGGCGGTCGCGCCGGCGGTTGCCGGATCGAGGCTGCGGGCGCGGCTGTAGCCTGCGACATAGTCATTGAGCAGAAGATGTTTGGCGATGTCCGCTTTCAGGCTGCTGATGGACGCGGCAAGGGCAGCGGGCACCTCGACCGGCCCGGCGGTGAGATCAAGCCGGCGCAGTTCTTGCTGCATCAGCAGTTTGAGCTGCGCCTGCTGCGTGCTGTCGAGTTCCGCGAAGGATTTGCCGAATGCCGTCTCGGCGAGGTTGTCCTCGGTCCTTGTCGCCAGTTCGACAAGATTGGCGGCGGTGTAGTCCTCGCCGAAATACGACCCCACGCCGTAAAGGCTGCCATAGTCCATCAGGTCCGCCTTCTGGAACCCGGCCTTGCCGGCGATGATGCCGGATTCCGCCAGCAGGACCTGGCCATTGGGGGCTATGAAGCGGACCGCCTCCGGTGGCGCGCCATTGAACGTGACGGTCGAGGCCCAGATGATCAGCCCAAGGCAGCCAAGTGCCAGGATGAGCAGAATCCATTTAAGCACCGCGCTGACCGGATCGTCCCGCAAGCCATGGCGCTGCTCAAGCGTCAACGTGCTGCGGACGCCGTCATGCCCCGGATGCGACATGTCGTTGTCGGAATCATCCATGATGGCCCACTTTCGCGTTTATCAGCACCCTGGAAACCAGCTTATCGGCCGGAGCTAACCCGTCCTATGCACCTAAGCCCTGGGTAGACGCAGGCGGATGGTGGCGAACTCGGCGCTGACCAGTCCTTGCGGTTCCGGGATCGCATCGCGCACGCGCAGCAGCAACCAGTGCCGGCGGTGAGCAGGATCAGGCGCATCGGGTTGGCCGATGGCGAGCGGCATGACGTGCGGCCAGAGGCGAGCTGGCCCTTACGCCCAAACCGTAAATGCAATCAGCAGCTTACGCGCCGCCTGAATCGCTGCCATGCGGCGAGTAAGATGGGCTAGTGCGGCTGCGTCATCCCCGCCACTTCGGAGGCAAAGTCCGGACCCTGCGGCTTCTCCACGCCTTCGCCCAGGCTGAAGCGCGCGAAATCCGCAACCTGCGCGCCCGCCTTCGCCAGCACGGCCTTCACGCGGCTTTCGCCGTCATGCACCCAGACCTGCTCCAGCAGCGCCACTTCCTCGTAGAACTTGCGCACCCGCCCCTCGACCATCTTCTCGATGATCGCATCCGGCTTGCCGGATTCCTTCGCCTGCGCGCGGAAGATGTCCTTCTCCCGCTCCAGCGCCGCCGGATCCACCCCGGCAATGTCCACCCATTCCGGCCGGCTGGCGGCGACCTGCATGCCCATCTGGCGGCCCAGCAGTTCCAGGCCCTCCAGCTCGCCCGCCGCCTCCACCGCCACGATGACGCCGATCCGCCCCAGGCCCGGTCGCAACGGCTGATGCACATAGGTCGCGACCACGCCGCGCGGCAGGCTGAGCACGCGGGCGCGCCGCAGCGTCATGTTCTCGCCGATCGTCGCCACCAGATGCGACAGCTCGTCGCCCACCGTGCGCTCGCTGCCCGGATAACGCGCCGCCTTCAGCGCCTCCACATCCTCGCCCACCGTCAAAGCGAGCTTCGCCACCGTCTCCACGAATTGCTGGAACAGCTCGTTGCGGGCGACGAAATCGGTCTCCGCGTTCACCTCCACCATCGCCGCCTTCAGCGGCATGGAGGCGACGCCGACCAGCCCCTCGGCGGCCACGCGGCCGGACTTCTTGGCCGCGGCCGCCAGGCCTTTCTTGCGCAGCCAGTCGATTGCCGGCTCCAGGTCGCCACCGGCCTCGGTCAGCGCCCGCTTGCAGTCCATCATGCCCGCGCCGGTCTTGTCGCGCAGCTCCTTCACCAGTGCAGCGGAGATATCAGCCATCGGTCAGGTTCCAGTATTCGCAAAAGGTTACGCGGTGGGCTGCTCGGCCGGGGTCTCGGCACGCCGCCTCGGCTCCGGCGGCAGTTCCTCCGCCGCACCGATATCGCCGCCCGACGCGGCCAGTTCCGCGCTGATCCCATCCAGCACCGCACCGGCCACCAGGTCGCAGTAGAGCGTGATGGCGCGAATGGCGTCGTCGTTGCCGGGGATCGGAAACGTCACGCCGGCCGGATCGGAGTTGGAATCGAGCACCGCCACCACCGGGATCTTCAGCTTGGTGGCTTCCTCGACCGCCAGCTTCTCCTTGTTCGTGTCGATGATGAACAGGATGTCCGGCAGCCCGCCCATGTCCTTGATGCCGCCCAGCGCGCGCTCCAGCTTGTCGCGCTCGCGGGTGATGTTCAGCACCTCTTTCTTGGTCAGGCCGGCGGTGTCGCCGGACAGGGTTTCCTCGATCTGGCGCAACCGCTTGATGCTGCCGGTGATGGTCTTCCAGTTGGTCAGCGTGCCGCCCAGCCAGCGGTGATTGATGTAGTACTGGCCGCAGCGCTTGGCCGCATCCGCCACATACTCCGCCGCCGCGCGCTTGGTGCCGACCAGCAGCACGCGGCCGCCCGCCGCCGTGACATCCCGCACCGCGCGCAGGGCGCGGTCCAGCATCGGCACGGTCTGCTGCAGGTCGATGATGTGCACCTGGTTGCGCACGCCATACAAATAGGGCGCCATGCTCGGGTTCCAGCGGCGCGTGTGGTGGCCGAAATGAACGCCGGCTTCCAGAAGCTGGCGCAGGGTGAATTCGGGCATCGCCATGGGCGGGGTGCTCCTTTCCGTTCGTCCGGTTGTGCCTCCGCGGGGCCGCGCCCTGTGACAGGCACCGGACCCGGTGTTGGCCGGGAAAGGCGCCCCGCGTGTGAATTACCGGCAGACGAGACCGCCGGCGGCGTGGATATGGCGGAGAGGAGAAGGAAAGGCAAGACGAACGGGAGAAGGGAAGAAGGTCTCACCACGGAGGCGGGGAGGCACGGAGAGACAGCGGCCGGCCGGCGTCCCGCTGCTCGCGATATGGGGGCCAGGCGGGGGCTCGGGGCGTATGCATGGTGAATTTCTGGTGGTGCGGACCGCTTTCATCGTTAGGCTATGTGCAAGGTTGTTGGACAACAGATCGTTCGTATAGGCATCCTGGGGCGGCACACATGGGGACGCGTTTCCACATGATGCCGCCGGCGTAACCGCGGCGTTCCGGGAGGGACAAATGATGCCTGCAAAAGACGGCACGAACCGCCGCACGATAGCTCGCCCGTTAGGTGGCGCCGTAACGATTTTGGTTTCCGCCGAAGACAGCGGCGGCTCGATGAGCATGATCGAAACGCTCTCACCGCCGGGATCAGGACCGACCTATCACCGCCACAGCCGGGAAGACGAAACGTTCTACGTCGTTTCGGGCACCGCGGAAATCCTGCTTGAAACCAGGTCTTTTCAATGCAAGGCCGGAGACCACATATTCGGGCCGCGCAACATCTTCCACACCTACCGCAACGTGGGACAAGATCCGCTGAAGCTTGTGATAGTCTATTGCCCCGGCGGCTTCGAGCAGAGCTTTCTGGACAGCGAAGAGATGCTCCAGGCCGGAAAAAATCAGGAAGACGTAGGGCGCATGTTGTCAGAGCGATACGGGCTTACGCGCAAACCCTTACCAACGAAAACCCGCCCGGGACCTAACGCGGCGGCTGATCCGCCGCGGTTACGCGGTAGCCCCCCGCATTGCTCTGCGAGTCCGCATGCCGATGAATGATCCGCCAACCATCGCTTCCACGGCGAAATACCATCGTGACGCGCAGCTCTTGTTTCGACCGTTCGGCCTGGCCTCCGATGCGGGCCTCGATAACTTCCTTCTGGACCAGGTAGGCGAAGTTGCCTTCGACCGATCCATTGAATTCCTGCCTGCTGCGAACGCCGTCCACGTAATTCGCGCTAGCCCAATCAAGCCTCATCGCCACCTTGGTCCAACCCAGTTCTATGGCCCCACCAAGCCCGCCAGAGAGCGTAACGTCGTCGGTATGAGACCAGAGCATCTTGAAGTCGGCCGGACGACCGCGTGCGAACTCCGCTTCAGCGGCCTCAAGTTTCACCATGAAGGCCTTCCAGTGCGGAATATCGCCTCCAACAGCAGTGGGACCGACCGACATCAACACTCCTCCCAAGACCGCACCGAAACAAAAGACGCACCGCTTCTCCGCGACTCCGTGTCTCCGTGGTGAATCCGCTTACTTCATCGCCTCCCATGCCGCTCCATGTGGCGGCGCACGAACGCCCGGCAGCGCTCGGTTTCCGGCGCCGCGAAGATCTGCCGCGACGGCCCCTCCTCCGCGATCACCCCGGCATCCAGGAAGATCGCCCGCGATGCCACCTCGGCAGCGAAACCCATTTCATGCGTCACGATCAGCATGGTGCGGCCCTCGTCGGCCAGCGCGTGGATCACCTGCAGCACCTCGCCCACCAGCTCGGGGTCCAGCGCGGAGGTCGGCTCGTCGAACAGCAGCGCGCGCGGGCGCATCGCCAGTGCCCGCGCGATCGCGGCGCGCTGCTGCTGCCCGCCAGACAGCTCGGCCGGCCACGCATCCCGCTTGTCCGCCAGCCCCACCTTCGCCAGCAGCGCCTCCGCCTCCGCCACGCATTCCGCCCGCGGCCGGCCCTGCACGTGCACCGGCGCCTCGATCACGTTGCCCAGCACGGTGCGGTGCGGCCACAGGTTGAAGCTCTGGAATACGAACCCCAAGGTGCTGCGCATCCGCCCGAGCTGGCGCGCATCGGCCGGCACGCGCCGCCCGCGCCGCTCCACCATCGCCAGCGCCTCGCCGCCGATCACGATCTCGCCCTCGTCCGGCACCTCCAGCAGCGGGATGCAGCGCAGCAGCGTGCTCTTGCCGGAGCCGCTGGCGCCGATGATGGCCACCACCTCGCCCTGCTGCGCGGTCAGCGAGACGCCGCGCAGCACCTCGTTGGCGCCGAACCGCTTGTGCAGCCCGCTGGCGACGATCACCGGCTCCGTCATGCGCGGCGCACCGAGGGGCCGAGCCACGCCTCCATCGCCGCCACCCCGCGGGTCAGCGCGAAGTTCAGCGCCAGGTATATGATGCCGGCGCACAGGAACACCTCGATGGCGCGATAGGTCTGGGAGATGATGGCATAGGCGATGCCGGTGACCTCCATCAGCGTGATCAACGAGGCGAGCGAGGTGGCTTTCACCATCGCGATCAGCTCGTTGCCATAGGCGGGCAGCGCCTGGCGGATGGCCAGCGGCAGGATGATCCGCCGCAGCAGCAGCAGGCGGGACATGCCGCAGGCGCGCCCGGCCTCGATGGCGCCGGCCGGGACGGAGGCGAAGCCGCCGCGCAGGATCTCGGATTCGTAGGCGGCGGTGTTGAGCGCCAGCGACAGGATGGCACAACACCAGGGCTCGCGCAGGAACGGCCAGAACACGCTGGCGCGTATCGCGGCGAACTGGCCGAGGCCGTAATAGATCAGGAAGATCTGCAGCAGCAGCGGCGTGCCCCGGAACACGAACACAAAGGCGCTGACGAACAGGGCACCGATACGAGAGCCGGCGCGCAGCAAGGTCAGCAGCAGCGCCAGGACCGCGCCGATGGCGACCGATCCCACCGTCAGCTCGATCGTCAGCGGCACGCCGGACAGCAATTGCAGCAGGGTATTGCCGAGGAAATCGAGCTCGTCCATCAGCGTCCCCGCTCCCCGCGCGCGACCGAGTATTCCACGCTCCGCAGCACGCCACCGGAGAACGTCGTCAGCACCAAGTACAGCACAAATCCGGCGATGGCGAAATCAAACGGCAGCCGCGTCGATCCGCCGGCGATATTCACCGCCCGCATCAGCTCCGACAGGCCGGTCACCGAGATCAGCGCCGATTCCTTCAGCACCTGCTGCCAGATATTGCCCATGCTCGGCAGCGCGAACCGCAGCGTGCGCGGCCCGACCACGCGCCGTAACATGAGAAACCACCCCATTCCCACCGCCCGCGCGGCTTCGATCTCACCGCGCGGAATGGCCAGGAAGCCGCCGCGCAGCGCCTCGGTCTGATAGGCGCCGGCAATGATGCCGACCGCCAGGGTGCCGGCCATGAACCCGTTCAGCCCGATGAACCCCGTGCTGCCGAGCAGGTGTCCGGCCGAGGACAGCGCCTCGCTGCCGCCGAAATAGATCAGGTAGATCACCAGCAGCTCGGGGATGCCGCGGAACACGGTGGTGTAGACATCGACCACACGCCGGGTCGACGCGGACCCGCCGACCTTGCCCCAGGCGCCGAGCGCGCCCAGGACAAGTCCGACCAGATAGGCGGCCGCCGAGACGGCGAGCGTCATCGCCGCCCCGGTCAGCAATGAGGCCCCCCAGCCAGTCGGCCCGAAGCCCAACAGGCGGACCAGATCGCCCATGCAGCCGCCGGTTCAGCAGCGGGTCACGAGCGGCCTAGCTGGCGGGCGGGGCGATGTCGGTCTTGAACCATTTGAGCGACAGCTTGCTGATCGTGCCGTCCTTGGTGGCCTCGTCGATCGCCTTGTTGAACATCGCCACCAGCTCGGGATCGGTCTTGCGGATGCCGACACCGGTGCCCTTGCCCAGCAGCCCGCCGGTGAACAGCGGGCCGACTTCCACGAACTGATCGCCGCCCGGCTTGCTCAGGGTGGAGACGAAGTAGGAGGTGGAGGCGAGCGAGGCGTCGATCCGGTTGTCGGACAGGTCGAGATCGTGTTCCTCGGTGGTCTTGTAGGTGCGGATGGTGACGACGTTCTTCAGGTAGGTGTCGAGCAGGTTGGCCTGGATGGTGGCGGTCTGGGCGCCGACGGTCTTGCCCTTCAGGATCGGGGTGATGTCGGCGATCGCCTTGTCGGTGGCCGCCTTGTCGTCGAGCGAGACATGCTGGCCGGTGTCCGGCATCTTGGCGAGCGGGCCGTTCTTCAGCACCAGGAATGTGGTGGGGGACGTGGTATAGGGCTTGGAGAAGTCGAGCGCCTTGAGCCGCTGCGGGGTGATCGACATGCCGTCCATGACGGCATCGAACTTGCCGGCATTCAGGGCGGGGATCATGCTGTCCCAGTCCTGCGCCACCCAGGTGCACTGGATGTTCATGCGCTTGCAGAGATCGTTGCCGAGATCGATCTCGAAGCCGATCAGCTCGCCGTTCGGGGCGTGCATGTTGTAGGGCGGATAGGCGCCCTCGGTGGCGATGACGATCTTGCTGTAGTCCTTGGCCTGAGCCGCCCCGGCCAGCACCGCCGCCAATACGCCGGCAGTGGCGAGTGTTCGCCCCCAATTCATTGCTGTCTCCCTGTTGAAGCCACGCGTTGAAGCCTGGGAGGCATTCAAGCATCGTTTGTGCCGGGAAGGCGAGATGGGGGGAGCCGCCCCTGTTCGTGGCGCCAGGCCACCCGCAGCGCGACGGCGCCGTCGAGCGGGCTTCATCAAGCTGCCGATAAGAATTATACGCGTGTAACCAGTTGCCTTCCCAGATGGCCGATTTACCGCCACCAGGCGGCTGGCGATCTTACCCCAGCCGAGTATCTCCGGCGGCAGCCAAGCAGATCCGTGCGTCGCATATGTGTGAACCAGGACAGAATGCTTGACGGCACCGATCGGGCCGACCAAAGTGCGCTCCAACGAAAAGAATTTACAATTCGCCGGGTACTAAAGCTCGGAGTAACAGGGAAAGGAAAATCGACCATGAACAACATGGGTCGACGTTCGGTGATTCGCGGGGCAGTCGCGCTGACGGCAACCGGTGCGCTGGCACGGCCATATATCGCCAACGCCGACGCGAAGACTGCGGTCGTGTGGGTCAATCAGGGCTTTGTGCCGGCGGAGGACGCCGCCTTCAAGCAGCTCGCCGCGGACTACATGAAAGCGAGCGGCAACAAGCTCGATTACAGCATCATGCCGTTCATGGCGCAGAACCAGAAGACGATCTCAGCCCTTACCAGCGGCGATGTCCCCGACCTAATCTTCATGGACGCCCCGGCGACGATCATCGCGCAGAATGCCTGGGACGATAAATTCATAGATGTGACCGACGTTGTCACCCCGTACGACAATCAGCTCAGCGACACGGCGAAGCTAGGTTCCACCTTCTACAACAAGGTCACCAGAAAGCGGAGCTATTACCTCTGTCCGATCAAGCAAGGCGGCACCCCGTTCCACGTTTGGGGAAATCTTGTCGAGAAGGCTGGCGCGAAGGTTTCGGATATACCGGATACCTGGGACGCGCGATGGGACTTCTTCAAGCCGATGCAGAAGGAATTGCGCGGCAAGGGAATGCGGCGGATCTACGCAATCGGCCTTCAGGTCACCACCGTTGGACCCAACGACGGCAACAACCTGTATCAACATTTCATGATCGCCAACGGCGGCAAGGGTATCGTTACGCCAGACGGCAAGCTGCACACCGATGATCCGCAGGTTCGCGAAGCGGCGATCAAGTCCACCACCTTCCTGGCCGACTCCTATAAAGCCGGCGTCGTCCCGCCGGAGGCGTTGAGCTGGAACGATGCGGACGACAATAATGGCTATCACGAGAAGCTCTTCATCGCCGACTTCGACGGCACGCTGTCGACCGAGCTGGCCATGATCAACAACAAGGAAGACTTCCTGGCGGCGGTCACGCTCGGCATGCCGAACTACGGCGATGGCACGCCAATCCCGTGTCAGGTCGGGGTCGGCGGCGGTTTCATCCCGAAAGGCGCGAAGGGCGTCGAAGTCGCCAAGGACCTCATGAAATACTGGATGCAACCGAAGGTCATGGACGACAACCTGAAGGCCGGTCTGGGCCGGTGGGTGCCGGCCATACCGCAGGCCGTGAAGGATGACCCGTTCTGGCTGCAATCGTCCGACCCACACCTCAAGCCTTACGTCGAGGAGGCCGTGCTGAACCCGACCTTGCCGCCGTTTGAGGGCTTCACCCCGGCATGGGGCCAGGTCGCCGCTGAGCAGCTTCAGCAGGGAACCGTTGCGGATGTTGTCAAGAACGGCATGACCCCGACACAGGCGGTCGATAAGGCGTTCAAGCGGATGGACCAGATTTTCGCCAAAATGTCGTTTGATTAGCCCGGCGAGGCCAGCATGAGCACCACCCAGGGGGTTGTTCCGGTCGGCCGCGCCGTCGGGCCAGCCCGACTGCGGCACCAGACCTGGCACGGTGGTCTAATAGGTTCCGATTACGCGTGGGCACTTGCCTTCGCCGTGCCTTACATTGCCATTTTTTTCTTATTCGTGATCTACCCGATCATCTATGGAATTTGGCTGGGCAGCGAGCCGGCACTGTACAGCGACTTGTTTTCCGACCCCCGCTACACGACTGCGGTTGTCAATACCTTGCTGTACGTCGGAATCGGCGTGAACGTGCATATCCTGGGGGGCTTTTTGCTCTCCGGCTTCTTCATGCGCAAAGGGTGGTGGGTCAAGGCGTTGCTGGTTGTCTATATCCTGCCTTGGGCAACGCCCGCCTTGCCGGCCTTTATTTCGATCCACTGGTTTTTCAACGGCCAGTATGGAATGCTGAACAATATTCTGTATCTGCTGTTCGGTATCGACGGCCCGGTCTATCTCAATTCGCGCTGGCTGGGGATGGCATGCAACATCATTGCATATGTCTGGAAGAACATGCCGTTCTGGACAGTCATTTTCCTCGCCGGGCGGATGTCGATCCCAAGGGAACTGTACGAAGCCGCCGAAGTGGATGGTGCAACCGGCCTGCGCCGGTTCGCGAGTGTGACGATGCCGTTGATGGCAAATCTGTATCTCGTCTGCACGCTGCTTTCGACCATATTTACACTTGGCGACTTCAATGCGGTGTATTTTGTGTCCGGCGGCGGCCCGAACATGTCGACTGAAGTTCTCGCCACGCTCGGCATCCGCTATGCCTTCACCCTGTCGTTGCCACGGCTCGGTGTCGCGGCGGTGCTGACGGCGCTGCCGGTGATGCTGCCGCTGGTGTTCTTACTCATGCGCAAGCTTCGCATGTCGGAGCGGCAGCTATGAGCGCCACGACCGCCGGCCGCCGGTTGGCATCCCCGCGCCGCTACCGCATCCGACGCTATTTGACGGAGGCGACGTGTCTGGCGTTCGGGTTGGTGCTGCTCGTGTGGTCGCTGGCGCCGATCTACAACATAATCGTGATTTCTCTTGAAGGCCACGACGACGTGTTTAGCGGCGCAGTCTGGCCGCCGCACCCGTCGCTGCATAGCTTTGTCGTCGTCTTCACGCAGGGCTTC
>DATDIC010000350.1:0-4600 GCA_036521275.1 Acetobacteraceae bacterium | reverse complement strand
GGCTCCGCATATGCACGGCTTCGAGGACATCCGCTGGGTTGATGAGCGGCAGGAAGAGGCGGATCGCCAGACCGCCAGCCTGGGCGCCGTCGCAATCACCCTGCTGCTGATCGTCATCGGACTGTTCCTGGTGCGGGAGCTGCACGCCAAGGCGGCGCTGGAGGATTGCCTGCTCGCCGGCCGTACCAACTGCGCGATGATACAGGCGCCGTAGTCTCACGCCGCCACCTTTTCGGCCACCCGTGAGCCCTGCTGTGCCGCCTGCTTCACCATGTCGGCACCCTTTTCGGCGATCATGATCACCGCCGCATTGGTATTGCCGGAAACCATGGTCGGCATGATCGACGCGTCGATCACACGCAGGCCGCCGATGCCATGGACACGCAACTCGTCATCCACCACTGCCATCCGGTCCTGGCCCATCTTGCAGGTGCCGACCACGTGATAGGTCGTCTGGCCGTTGCGGCGGGCGAAATCGAGCAACTGGTCGTCGGTCTGTACTTCGGGGCCCGGGTTCATTTCGTAGGCACGATAGCGGTCCATGGCGGGATTTTCGATGATTCGCCGGCCGATTTTCATCGCCGCGACAACCGTCTGCCGGTCCAGCTCTTCGCCCAGGAAGTTCGGCCGGATCACCGGGTTCGCCAGCGGATCGGCGGACCGCGCATGGATCGTGCCGCGCGATTCCGGGCGGCATTGATAGACGCCGAAGGTCATGCCCGGTTCGCGATCCAGGATGCGGGTGGCGGCGGTGGGATAGCTGGCGTGGGCGAAGTGAAATTGCACGTCGGGCTCTTCCAGTTCCGGCCGGGTGCGGACGAAACCGTACACGATGCCGGCGGTGTAGGTCAGGATGCCACGGTGGAGCAGGAAATATTTGGCGATTTCCTTGGCGAAATTCAGGCCGCGCGTCTGTTCGTTGAGCGTGATCGGCAGCTTGACCCGCCAGTTCAGCCGCGGCGCGAAATGGTCGCGGTAATTCTCGCCCACGCCGGGCAGCTCGTGCTTCACCGCGATGCCGAGCGAGCCAAGCAGGTCCGGCTGGCCGATGCCGGACAATTCCAGCAGTTGCGGTGACTTGACCGCGCCGGTGGCGACCAGCACCTCGGCGCCGCAGCGCGCCTCCTGCGGCTGGCCGTGCTGCACATAGCGCACCCCGACCGCGCGCTTTCCGTCCAGGATGATGCCGGTCGCGTGGGCCTCGGTTTCCACACGCAGGTTGGGCCGGTGGCGCGCGGGGTCCAGGAAGGCGCGCGCGGTGGACCAGCGCCGGCCGTTCTTCTGCGTCACCTGGTAGTAGCCGAAACCCTCCTGATGGCCGTTATTGTAGTCCGCGTTGCGCGGATAGCCCTCCCGCGTGGCGGCTTCGATAACCGCGTCGCAGATCTCATGATTTTCGATCATGTAAGCGACGTTCAGCGGCCCGTTCTTGCCCCGCGTCGCGTCCCCGTTGCCCTCGAAATGCTCCGACTTGCGGAAATAAGGCAGCACCGATTCGTACGACCAGCCGCGATTGCCGAATTGCGACCACGTATTGTAGTCGAGCGGGTTGCCGCGCACGTACAGCATGCCGTTGATCGAACTGGAGCCCCCCAGCGTCTTGCCACGCGGGATCGGGATGGAGCGGCCGAGCACGTTGTCTTCCGGTTCGGTCGCGAAACACCAGTTGTAGCGCGTGTGATTGAGCAGCTTGTTGAAGCCGACCGGGATCGGGATCCAGAAATTATCGTCCTTCGGCCCGGCCTCCAGCAGCAGCACCTTGGTTGCCGGGTTCTCGGTCAGCCGATTGGCCAGCACGCAGCCAGAGGAGCCGGCACCGACGATAATGTAGTCCCATTCCATCCCGGTTCCCCCCAACGCTCTTTGGCGACAAGCCATCTTGCCTCAGGAGCAAGCACGTGGACAATGCCACGATGCGTTTCTCAGCCTTCTCTTTGCTGCGCCACGGCATCCTGGGCGGCACGTGGTCCCCGCAATGGCGCGATCCAGAGCCCCGTGCCGGCTACGACGTGGTCATCGTCGGGGCCGGCGGCCATGGGCTGGCGACCGCTTACTACCTGGCGAAGCAGCACGGCATCCGCAATGTTGCGGTGCTGGAACGCGGCTGGCTCGGCGGCGGCAATACCGGGCGCAACACCACCGTGATCCGCTCCAACTATCTGCAGGACGCCAGCGCCGCGATCTACGAACATGCGCTGAAGCTGTGGCATGGGCTGGCCGCCGAGTTGAACTACAACGTCATGTATTCCGCGCGCGGCGTATTGATGCTGGCACACAACGAGCATGATGTGCGGGTAGGACGGCGGCACGTGCATGCGAATCGGCTGAACGGCATCGACAATGAATGGTTGTCGCCGGAACAGGCCAAGGCATTCTGCCCGCCGTTGAATATCAGGCGCGACATACGTTACCCCGTCCTTGGCGGGGCACTGCAACGGCGCGGCGGCGTCGCGCGGCACGATGCAGTCGCGTGGGGCTATGCGCGCGCCACCAGCGACCTGGGCGTCGATATCCTGCAGAATTGCGAAGTGACTGCAATCCGCCGCAACACCGCCGGACGGGTGATCGCGGTGGAAACCTCCCGCGGACGGATCGCCGCGCGCAAGGTGGCGGTGGTGGCCGCCGGCCATACCAGCGTGCTGATGGCGATGGCGAGCGTGCGCATGCCGATCGAAAGCTTCCCCTTGCAGGCGCTGGTGTCGGAGCCAGTGAAGCCGGTCATGCCCTGCGTGGTGATGTCGAACACCATCCACGCCTATCTGTCGCAGTCGGACAAAGGGGAGCTGGTGATCGGCGCCGGCACCGACGCCCACACCTCCTACAGTCAGGCCGGTGGGCTGCACGTGCCGGCGCACACCCTGGAAGCCATCTGTGAGCTGTTCCCCGCATTCCGGCGATTGCGCATGCTGCGCAACTGGGGCGGCATCGTCGATGTCACGCCGGACCGTTCGCCGATTATCGGGCAAACGCCGGTGCCGGGGCTGTACGTGAATTGCGGCTGGGGCACCGGCGGCTTCAAGGCGACGCCCGGATCAGGGCACGTCTTCGCCGCCACCATCGCCAACGACGAACCCCACCCGATCGCCGCGCCGTTCAGCCTGGACCGTTTCTCTGCCGGCCGCATGATCGACGAGGCCGCGGCAGCGGCGGTGGCGCACTGATGCTGCTGATCCCCTGCCCCTGGTGCGGACCGCGCCCGGAGAACGAGTTCCACTACGGCGGCGAGGCGCATATCGCCCGCCCGGCCGATCCGTCCGCGTTGGACGACGCCGCCTGGGCGGATTTCCTCTACATGCGCTCCAATCCGAAAGGTCTGCTCGCCGAACGCTGGCGCCACCTGCACGGCTGCGGGCGGTTCTTCAATTGCTTGCGGGACACCGTGTCCGACCGGATCGCCGTCACCTACAAGCCGGGCGAGCCCCGCCCGGCGATGCCATGACCGGCAGCTTCCGCATCCCCGAAGGCGGCCGGATCGATCGCGCCGCGCCTGTGCAGTTTGGTTTCGACGGCAACGAATACAGCGGATGCACGGGCGACACCCTCGCCGCCGCCCTGCTGGCGAACGGCGTGCACCTGGTCGGCCGCTCGTTCAAATACCATCGCCCGCGCGGCATCCTGTCCGCCGGGGCGGAGGAGCCGAACGCCCTGGTCAGCGTGGTGCGAGACCACGGACGTACCACGCCCAACCTGCGCGCGACGCAAATCGAACTCTATCCCGGCCTGAACACCCACAGCCAAAACCGGTTTCCGTCGCTGCGGTTCGACCTGGGCGCATTCGCAACCATCGCGTCGCCGCTGCTGGGCGCCGGCTTCTACTACAAGACGTTCATGTGGCCGCCCGGCTTCTGGCGCCATGTCTACGAGCCCGCCATCCGCCGCGCGGCCGGGCTTGGGCGCGCACCCCGCCAGCCAGACCCCGACCGCTACCTGCACCGCTACGCCCATTGCGAGGTGCTCGTCATCGGCAGCGGCGCCGCCGGACTGGCCGCCGCCCGCGCCGCCGCGCAATCCGGCGGGCGGGTGATCCTGTGCGACGAACAGGCGGAGTTCGGCGGCGCCCTGCTGCATGAAACCTGCACCATCGAAGGCAGACCAGCATCCGTCTGGGCAGCGGAAACCGTCGCCGCGCTGCACGCGCAGGGCGTACGCATGCTGCCGCGCACCACCGCATTCGGCTGGTTTCCGGACAACCTGATCGGACTGGCTGAACGCATCACCGACCATCTCGCCACACCGCCGCCGGAGCTGCCGCGCGAACGCCTGTGGCAGGTCCGCGCCAAGGAAGTTGTCATCGCCGCCGGCGCAGTGGAGCGCCCGTTGGTGTTCCCCGGCAACGACCGTCCAGGCATCATGCTGGCCGACGCGGCGCGCTGCTATCTGCACCGCTACGGCGTGAAAGTGGGCGCGCGGGCGGTGATCGCCACGTCCGATGACAGCGCCTATCGCGCCGCGGTGGAATCGCACCGCGGCGGAATCGCAGTCGCGATGATCGTGGACGCGCGTCCCGCCCCCGATCCGGCACTGGTAGCGGAAGCACAAGCAGCCGGCATTGAAGTGCGCCCCGCAACATTGCCGTCCGGCACGACCGGCCGGTTGCGCG
>DATDIC010000349.1:0-3150 GCA_036521275.1 Acetobacteraceae bacterium | reverse complement strand
CCGGCACGGCGGCGCACAGCCGGCGCATGCGCTCGATGATCGCGTCCCGCGACACGTTGGACGGCACCGCGTCGCTCGGCTGCCCGTCCCAGATCACCATTTCGTTGCAGACGTCCCATTGGATGCACAGATCGCGGTGCGGGATGTGCCGGCACAGCGATGCCACCTCGGCGATCATGGCGCGCTCATAGGCGGCTTCGACCGCGGGCAACACGTCCGGAACAACCACCGAACTGACGACCGCGAACGGCGTCGGCAGGCAGACCTGAAAGCGGATATCTTTCGGCAGTGTGCCGTTGTCGCGCGCAGCGACAAAATCGAGGTACGAGGCGCGCGCCTCACGCGCATAGCCGAGTTCGCCAAACCGCACGTCGCTGGCCGCGATACCTTCCGCCAGAGTCAGCAGCGGGAAGCGGTTGGTCGGCCGGATGGCGCCGGACGGATCGGGCCGCAAATACGCGCTGGCGCGCAGCAGCGGATATTGCCAGCTGATCCAGAGCTTGCGGCCGCCGACTTCGCCGTCGGGCACGCGGCGCAGATATGGGCCGAGCAGCCCACCGACGGTCCGATACACCTCCTCGACGGTGTCGAGACCGATACTGCCGACAAGATGAACCGATTGCGGCGGCGCAACATCACTCATGACTGCTCCATAGTGAAAATTCGGGAATTGTCTTGCAGGCAGTGTGACTCAAATCCCGAGATAGCGCGACTTGATCTCGTCGTTCGCCCACAAGTCGCCGGGCGGCGCCGAATAAACCACGCGGCCCTTGCTGATAACATGCACGAAATCGACGAGCTTGAGCGCCAGCGCCGCGTTCTGTTCGACCAGCAGGATCGAGAGCCCTTCCCGCTTGAGCGTGGCGATCGCCTGCCACAGGCCCTGAATGACGATGGGTGCCAGCCCCTCCGACGGCTCGTCCATGATCAGGCAGTCCGGGTTTGTCATCAACCCCCGGCCGATCGCCAGCATCTGCTGCTCCCCGCCCGACAAGGTGCCGCCGAGTTGACGTCGCCGCTCCCGCAGGCGGGGGAAAAACTGGTACACCGCGTCGAGCGCCACCGCGAGCGTGTCCTTCGAGCGGTTGCGGATGAAACTGACGATCAGGTTCTCCTCGACCGACAGGTTGGGAAACACGCGGCGTCCCTCCGGCACGTGCGCGATGCCGGCACGCGCCACCTCATGCGGCCGCTTCCCTTTGAGCGATCGTCCGGCGAACGCGACATCGCCGCTGCGCGCCGGCACCAGGCCCGAAATGCAGCGCAGGATGCTGGTCTTGCCCGCGCCGTTCGCCCCCAGCAGCACGAACACCTCTCCGATGTCGAAAGCGAACGAGACGTCGTGCACGGCGAGCATGTCGCCATAGGCCACGCTCAGGTTTTCGACGGTCAGCAAGGTCATTGGTTTGGCTGGATGTCGCTGCCCACTTCGGCATGGCGAGGTGCAAGGGGGGACTTCATTTCTGTCCAGCATCGGGCGCCAGGCCCGCATGGAATGCGCTCTGCCGGGTGCCGAGATACGCCTGGATCACCTGCGGATCGTGCGCCACCTCCGACGGGGTGCCGTCGGCAATCACCGTCGCGTTGTGCAGCACCACCAGACGCTGCACCATCTTTGCCAGCACCGAAAGCACATGCTCCACCACCACTACCGTGATGCCGCTGGCGCGATTGAGCGCCATGATCTCGACGATCAGCTCCTCCGCTTCGTCATGCGTCAGTCCGGACAGGCTCTCGTCCAACAGCAGCACGCGGCAGTGTCCGGCGATCGCGCGGCCGATCTCCACTCGCTTGCGGTCGGCGAGGGTGATCTGCGCCGGCAAGCGATCGGCCTGCTTTTCAAGGCGCAGCCGCTCCAGCACCGACGTAACCTCGGCCTGCCAATCGCCCCCCGGCGGCAGCGACTGACAGGCGGCGACGGCGATGTTCTCCCGCACTGTCAGCGTATCGAACAGCCGCACTTTCTGGAAGGTGCGGCACAGCCCGGCGCGCCGCCGGCTATGCACCGGCAACGCGGTGCAGTCCTCGCCGAAATACAGCACCTGCCCGGCGCTGGGGGCCAGGTTGCCGCTGACGATTTCGAACAGCGTGGATTTTCCGGCGCCGTTCGGACCGATCAGCCCCATCACCTCGCCCTGCTGCACGGCGAACGAAACGTCGCGCAGGGCCACCAACCCGCCGAAGCGCATGGCGATGCCGCGGACCTCCAGCGCCGGCGCGGTCATCGCCGCCTCAGCATGCCGACGATGCCGCCGGGTGCCCACAGCACCACGAGCAATAGCACCAGCCCGTAGACCAGGATGTCCACGCCCACGAGGCCCAGTTTGGTCGAACCCCAGTTGGTGGCTTCCGATAGCACCGTCATCAACGCGCCGCCCAGGATCGGCCCCGCGGCGGTGCCGAGGCCGCCGATCAGCGCCGGCAACTGCAACTGGATCGCCTGTCCCAGGCCGAATGCGGATTCCGGATCGATCGCCTGATAATATTGCATGTACAGCCCACCGGCGAGCGCGGTCATTGCGGCGCTGATCACGAAGCCCAGCAGCTTGGTGCGGAACACGCGCACGCCGGATGCGGCCGCAGCCACCTCGTCGTCACGCACCGCGCGCATCTCCAGACCGAAGCGGCTGGCCAGGATCAAACGCGCGATCCAGTAGAATGCAACTACGAATACTAACCCGGCATACACGAACGGTGCGGGCGTGCGTGACTGCATCGCCCACAGCGAATCGCCCAGGAAGGTCAGCGCCAGGCCGTTATCGCCGCCGGTCAGATCCACATAATGGCGCGCGAGCTGGTCGCAGGCCAGCGACACCGCGACGGTGGCAAGCGCGAAGAAGATGCCGCGCATGCGCAGGGTCATTCCGCCCATCACCAGGGCAACGAGACACGCGACGACCATGCCCGCCGGCACGCCCAGCCAGGGCGGAATCCCCAGATCGTTGAACAGGATGCCGGTGACGTAGCAGCCCAGGCCCAGGAACACGCCGTGCCCCAGCGACAGCAACCCTCCGATACCGGCCACGATGTTCCAGGCCTGGCCGAGTGCGATGAAGATCAGTGCCCGCACCGTCACCGCCAGGATGTAGTTGTTTACCCCCGGCAGGACCGGCAGCAGCGCCACCAGCAGCAGCGGGATCAGCGGCCACA
>DATDIC010000348.1:0-12643 GCA_036521275.1 Acetobacteraceae bacterium | reverse complement strand
GGCCGTCCCTGCCGGATTCCCGTTTCGCAGGAATGACGGGGAGGGTCGCGAATGACGGTTGGTTCCTTTATCGACCAGCCCTTGGCCTCAAACTTCCTTCATCGCCGCCAGGCCGATATCCCGCCGATAAAACCCCTCCGGCCAATCGATCCGTTCGGCCGCGCCATACGCCGCCGCATGCGCAGCCCGAAGATCCCGCCCGGTCCCGCACACCGTCAGCACACGTCCGCCCGCCGCCAGCAGCCGCCCTGACGCATCGGTTGCCGTGCCAGCGTGAAACAGGATCGCATCCGGCACCGCGGCCGCGCGCTCCAATCCCTTTATTTCAGAGCCGCGCTCCGGCGCGTCCGGATAGCCGCGCGCCGCCATCACCACCCCGATGGAGGCAAGCTCGTCATGCCAGCGCAGATCGAACTGCCCGAGTTCTCCGTCACACACCGCCATCAGGGCCGGCAGCAGGTCGGATTTCAGCCGCGGCAGCAGCACCTGGCATTCCGGGTCGCCAAACCGCACATTGAACTCGATCAGTTGCGGGCCGTCCGCCGTCAGCATCAGCCCGGCGTAAAGCACGCCGCGGAACGGCACCCCGCGCCTGATCATCTCCGCCAGCGCCGGCCGAATGACCCGGTCCATCACCGCCTGCTCCAGCGCCGGCGAAAAATTCGGCGCCGGCGCAACAGCCCCCATCCCGCCCGTGTTCGGGCCGGTGTCGCCGTCTCCCACTCGCTTGTAGTCCTGCGCCGAGCCTAGCGGGATCGCATGTGCCCCATCGCACAACGCGAAGAACGACACTTCCTGGCCGGTCAGGCACTCCTCGATGACCACAGCCGCGCCCGCCGGCCCAAATGCCTGCGCCGCCATCATCTGCTCGATCGCCGCCAACGCCATTGCTTCTGTCGGCGCCACCACCACGCCCTTGCCGGCGGCCAATCCGTCCGCCTTCACGACGATCGGCGCGCCGCGCCGGCGGACAAACTCGCGTGCTGCCTCCGCCTGCTCGAACCGCTCCCACCGCGCCGTCGGAATCCCGGCGGTATCGCAGATTTCCTTGGTGAAGCTCTTGCTCCCCTCCAGCCGAGCGGCATCAGCACTCGGCCCGCAACAGCGAATCCCGGCGGTGCGCATCGCATCGGCAAGCCCGGCAACCAGCGGTGCCTCCGGGCCCGGAACCACCAGGTCAACCCCGTTCTCGCAGGCGAAGGTCGTCAATCCGGCAAAATCGGTGACCCCGATCGGCACGCATTCCGCCTCATTGGCGATTCCCGGATTGCCGGGCGCGCACCACAGTTTCGTCAGCAGCGGGCTGGCAGCAATCGCCCAGCAAAGCGCGTGCTCTCGTCCGCCCGACCCCACCACCAGCACGCGCATCAGCAGGCCCTTCCGCCGTTCCGGTTCAGGCCTAGCACGACAGGCTTCGGCCGACGATCAGCAGCAAAGCTAAACGGCCCGGCCGTAATACAGCGTGACAGTGTGGGTGGCCTGGGCGAAAAACAGCCAGCGTTCGACATAGACCCCGACCAGGGTCATCGCCGCGGCGATCGGGAACAGCACCGTGGCGGCTGGATTGCCAAGGATGATCCCCACGATCAGCAGGATCGCCGGTACAACGAAGCCGACACCGATGGCGATCCCGCGCAACCGGTCCCCATGCTTGCGACCGATACGAAATCCCATCTCGCGCAACAGGAAATTTTCCTCGATATGGGGCGCCTCCAACTGGCGGACCGCACCGATCGTGCCAAGCCCCGTCGCGCTTTCGATCGTGGAGGACGACGGCTCGCGGTCCATCCATCGCCAGTAGGCGATTTTGGCCGCAATGCAGCCGAGGCCCAGCACAAACGCCACCGCAGCCATGATACGGCCGGCCCCGCTCAGCCAGAACGTGACCATCGCGGCCAGGCAGGCGGCGCCGCTCGCCAGGGACAACAGCACCAGGTTCGGTGGCACGAAGCGATTGTGCCATTGCCGCACCGGCGGCAGCGAGGCGTAGATCATCGCCTGGCAGAACACGGTCAGCATGCCGCACAACGCCGCAACCACTCCCGCCACCATCGTGACAACCGCGTGCGGTCCGGCGATGCCCCATGCGGCGGCGAACGCAAGCGCCGGCAGATAGGTGAACAGAGAAACCACCCCCTCACGCGACAGCCACGAACTGCGCCATTGCGATATGGCGCGCCAGGCACGCTCCGGGTGGCCGAGATGCAGCGTGGAGGCCAGCAACCCGATGCTGGCCAGCGCCAGGGCGATGAAAATCGCCGGAATGCCGAACGAGAGGTTCGGCGGCATAACCCCAGCCGCATCGAGTATGCCGAGCCAGAACAGCATGCCGTAGCCAGCGCCGCTGGCGGTGGTGAGCAGGATGACGGAGAAGGCAGGGTTCATCGGCTCAGCACACGGTCGATCCAGCGCAGCACGCCGGTGCCGGCGGATTCAGCTTCGGCCGGCGCCGTTTCGGCAACCGGCGGACGCCGGCGCGGCGGCAGGTATTTGTTCACCGGCTTGTAGCCCGTCTCCGGCATCAAATCGTAGCCGCCGCGCTCCGCGACCAGTTGCGACACCGCGCTGGCGGGATCGCCGAGATCGCCGAAATGCCGTGCATGTGCCGGGCAGGTAGAGACGCAGGCGGGCACGCGTTCGGCTTCGGGAATATTCTCGTTATAGATGCGGTCGATACAGAGCGTGCACTTCTTCATCACCCCCTGGTCTTCGTCGAACTCGCGGGCGCCATACGGGCACGCCCACGAGCACAGCTTGCAGCCGATACAGATCTCGGTGTTGACCAGCACGATGCCGTCTTCGGCGCGCTTGTAGCTGGCGCCGGTTGGACAGACGGTGACGCAGGCGGGCTGCTCGCAGTGCAGGCAGGAGCGGGGGAAGTGCACGGTGCGGCTGTTGGGCCCGGTGCCCGCTTCGTAGCTGTGCACCCGGTTCAGCCACACGCCTTGAGGATGTTCCTGATAAGGATCGAAATCGGTCAACGGCGCGAAATGGCCCGACGTGTTCCATTCCTTGCAGTTCACCGCGCAGGCATGACAGCCGACGCAGGTGTCGAGATCGATGACAAGGCCAAGCTTTTTCTGGCCGGCGGTTTGCGTGGGGATGCTGGTCATCCGCTATGGTCTCCGGTACGTCGTTTCGCGTTCAGCCCGGAACCCGCTAATTCGCCGCCGCGCCAGCGGCATAGCGCAGGATGTCCGGCGCCGGCGGCAGCTTCGGGTGGCGCAGGGTGGCCGGGCGTGGGGCGGTTTCCGCCGGAGCCTCGGCGCGTTCGATGCGTACGCGCAGATCGTACCAGGCCGCCTGCCCGGTGACCGGGTCGGCATTGGCGTGACGCAAGCCGCGATCCGGCGGCAGGAACTCCGAGATCACGTGGTTCAGCAGGAAACCATTCTGCGATTCCGGCGCATCCGCGACCAGACCCCACGCGCCGCTGCGTTTGCCGATGGCGTTCCAGGTCCACACCGTGTCCGGATTGACCCCGTCCATCAGCTTCACCTGGCACTTCACCCGCGCGGTGCGGCTGATCGCCCACACCCAGCCGTCTTCTTCGATCCCCAGCGCCGCGGCGGTGCGGTGATGCATGAACAGCCGGTTCTGGCTGTAGATCTGTCGCAGCCAGGCATTTTGCGAATGCCACGAATGGTACATCGCCGGCGGGCGCTGCGTGATGGCGTGCAACGGATAGGCCGCCTGCTCGATCGCCGCCTGCTCCAGCGGCGGATACCAGATCGGCAGCGGGTCGAAATACAGACGTATGCGTTCCCGATGCGTGTCCGGCGGCTGCACCGCCCCGTGTCCCTCGGCCGCCAGCCGGAATTTCTGCAACGGCTCGCAGTAGAGTTGCAGCACGATCTGCGCCGTGCCGTCGATCAGGCCCAGCCGCTTGGCATCCGCCAGGTAGGCAGCGTTGGCGTGCTTGTAATAGAGCGCCTCGGGCGGGTGGTGATGCGACCAGAAGCAACCATTGGCGACATAGCGCTCAAGCTGCTTTGGATTCGGCGCCCCCATGCCCGGCGAGTTGCCGTCGGCCCCGCGCCAGCCCCCCAGTGGCCCGATGCCTGGCCGGCGCTGATGGTTCACGATGTAATCGGCATAGTCCCGATACACAGCACTGCCATCGTCCTTCACGAAACCGGGCAGCTTCAGCCGCGTGCCAAGCTCGATCAGCACGTCCTGAAACGGGCGCACGTCGCGGTCCGGCGCCAGCACCGGCTGGCGGATCGCATCAGCCGGCCCTTCCGGGCTGCCGATCGGCCGGTCCAGCAACGAGATGCAATCCCAGCGTTCCAAATACGTGGTATCCGGCAGAACCAGATCGGCGTGCGCCACCATCTCGCTGTAATAGGCGTCGCCGTAGATGATATGCGGGATGCGATACTCGCCGGTGGCCGGATCCTTGTCGGTCATCATGCGCGCCGCCTCCCCCGGATTCATGGAGGAGTTCCACGCCATGTTGGCCATGTACATGAACAGCGTGTCGATCTTGTAGGGATCGCCCGCATGCGCGTTCGCGATCAGCGTGTGCATCAGCCCGTGCGCGCCGATCGGTGCGTCCCAGGTGAACGCCTTGTCGATCCGTACCGGCGAGCCGTCGTCTTCCAGCAACAGGTGCTCCGGCCCCAGCGGGTTGCCAAGCGCCATGCCGGACAGCATCGCCATCGGTAGCGACCCCTTGCCGTACGGTGTGGGTCCCGGCGGGATTGGCCGCGGATAGGGCGACTTGTAGCGCCACGAGCCAGGCGTATCGACCGCGCCCAACAGCATCTGCAGCAGGTGGATCGCCCGGCAGGTGTGAAACCCGTTCGAATGCGCCGAAATCCCGCGCATCGCATGCATCGCGACCGGCCGCCCGATCATGGTCTCATGCCGCCGGCCAGACGTATCGGTCCAAGGCTGGTCCAGCACGATCTGCTGGTCGAACGCCGTCTCCGCCAATTCGCGCGCGATCCGGCGGATCGTGTCGGCCGGCACGCCGCAGCGATCGGCCACCGCTTCCGGCGCGTAGCGGCCGTCCAAATAGCGCTCGGCGAGCAGATGGAACACCGGCATCGCCATGCGGCCGTCAGGCAGCTTCACCTCGCCGACGATCCGCGGCTGCATCCCGGCCGTGCCGGCATCCATCGCCAGGTCATTCGCCCGATCCCAGGCCACCGGCCGCCCATCGGCATCGCGGGCGAACAGCCCGTCATCGGCCGCGCCAGGATTGCGGATCACTAGCCAGGCGGCATTGGTGTAGCGGACCAGAAAATCGAGATCGATCCGGTCAGTGCGCAGCAGTTCGTGCACCAGCGCCAGCACGAACAATCCATCCGTGCCCGGGCGGATGCCGATCCATTCGTCCGCGATCGCCGAATAGCCGGTCCGCACCGGGTTCACGGAGACGTATTTCGCCCCGCGCTCCTTCAGCTTGGCCAGCCCGGTCTTGATCGGGTTGGAATCGTGGTCCTCCGCCACCCCGAACATGAGGAAGTATTTCGTCCGCTCCCAGTCAGGATCGCCGAACTCCCAGAAGCTGCCGCCGACCGAGTAAAGCCCGGCAGCCGCCATGTTCACCGAGCAGAACCCGCCATGCGCGGCGAAATTGGGCGTCCCGAACTGCTTGGCCCACCATCCGGTGAAGGACTGGCTCTGGTCGCGCCCGGTGAAGAAAGCGAGCTTGCGCGGCTCGGTGGCGCGGATGTTGCCCAGCCACTCGGCGGCGATGCCCAGCGCCTCTTCCCACTCGATCTCCTTGAACTCGCCGGAACCACGCTCGCCCACACGCAGCAGCGGCTTGGACAGCCGGGCCGGAGAATATTGCTGCATGATCCCCGCCGAGCCCTTGGCGCACAGCACCCCGCGATTGACCGGATGGTCGGGATTGCCCTGGATCCACCGGATGCGCCCGTCCTTCAGGTGCACGCGGATGCCGCAGCGGCAGGCGCACATGTAGCAGGTGGTGGTCTTCACCTCGTCAGCGACGCGGGGAGAGGTGTCGATCAGCTCCACCGGGGAAGCAAAACCTCTTGTCCGCCCGCGTGGCGCGCTGGTCATTTCTTCTCCCTTCGGCCGTGCTGAGGCGAGCTTTTGCCCCCGGCGGCCTGGTTCGGCAAGAGCGTGCCAGATCGTGCTATAGCGCTAACATGCCGCACGACCACGCTCATGATCACGCCCATGCCCACGCCGAAGGCGGTCGTGGGTGGCAGTTCGCCATCGGCGTCGGCCTGAACACCGGCTTCGTGGCGGCCGAGGTCATCGGCGGCATGGCGGCCAACTCGGTCGCGCTGCTGGCCGACGCGGCGCACAATCTCGGGGATGTGCTCGGACTGCTGCTTGCCTGGGGCGCGGCCGTGCTGGCGCGCCGGCCACCCAGCCGGCGCCGCACCTATGGCTGGGGCCGCAGCACGATTTATGCGGCGCTGATCAACGCCGTGGTGCTGCTGATCAGCGTCGGAGCGATCGGGGTGGAGGCGATCCGGCGCCTGCTGGCGCCCGAACCGATCGAGGTCGTGCCGGTGGCGGCCATTGCTGCGGCAGGGATCGTGATCAACGGGCTCACCGCGTGGCTGTTCGCGCGCGGGCGGGAGCAGGACCTGAACCTGCGCGCCACCTTCGTGCACATGGCAGGCGACGCCGGGCTGTCGGCCGGGGTGGCGGTTGCGGCAATCGTGATCGGCGCCACCGGGTGGCTGCGGCTCGATCCCGCGGTAAGCCTGGTCATCGCCGTGGTGATCACCTGGGCTACCTGGAGCCTGCTGCGGGAGGCGATCGGCCTGGCCATGGACGCGGTGCCGGAAGGCGTGTCACGCGACGAGGTGAACCGATTCCTGGCCGGATTGCCGGGCGTGCAGGAGGTCCACGACCTGCATATCTGGGGCCTGAGCACCACCGATACGGCGCTCACGGCTCATCTGGTGTGCGATGAGGCGGCCGATCCGCACCGTTTGCACGAAGTGACGCATGCGCTCGCCGAGCGCTTCGGCATCGGCCACGTGACCGTGCAGATCGAATCAGCGTCCGAAGCCGAGGCATGTCGGCTTCGCCCACACGACGTGGTTTGAAACGAGACTAATCAGTTCGCCGGTCTGAAGGACCGCATCATCATGCGTTCCAGGTCATCCGCATAGAACGGCTTCGTCAGCCGCGGGGTGGAGCGGTACTGGGGTGGGATGCCCGCATCGCCATAACCGGTCAGGAAAGCGAACGGAATGCCGCGCGCTGTCAGCGCATCGGCGATCGGGAAACAGCGCTCGCCGGCGAGGTTAACGTCGAGCAAGGCGCCGTCGAACTGCTCGCCCGTGGCCAGCGCCAAGCCTTGTTGCAGACGTGACGCCGGACCGACCACGCTGCACCCCATGTCGGTAAGCTCGTCCACAATGACTTCGGCGACCAGCAACGTGTCCTCCACAACCAAGACACGAAGTCCGGCAAGATCGTGCGTGTCGGCGCTGGCCATCATACGTCCTCTTCCGGTGTCGGCGGTTCGAGCCCTCCGGTGAGGGGAAAATCTAGTATGCACTCCAGGCCGCCTGGTGCGAAGTCCAGGGTAGCCGCCCCGCCCAGCTCGTATTCCACGCTGCGCCTGATGAACGCGCTGCCGAAACCAGAGTCGCTCGGTGGGGTGACCGGGGGACCGCCGCGCTCGATCCAGGTCACACGAAGCCGCCGTGTGTCTACTGAATCCGCGTCGGAGAGCGCCCACGATACATCCACGGTGCCACCCGGCAGGGACAGCGCGCCGTATTTGGAGGCGTTCGTCGCCAGCTCGTGGAGCACCATGCCGAGCGTCGCCGCCGCGTTCGCCCGCAAACCCACGGCGCCGCCGCTCAGCAAAATGTTATCGTGATTGCGGTTTATGTACGGTTCCAGCGCCGCTTCGATCAGCGACCGCACGCTGGCCCCGCTCCAGGCGCCGCTCGCCAGCAGGTCGTGGGTTCGGCCCATGGCGGCAAGCCTCGCCAGGAACCCCTCGCAGAATTCATCGACTGAAGGACGCGTCCGCAACATGCGAAGCGCCAGGGCATTGATCGTCGCCAGGGTATTTTTGACGCGATGCTGCAGCTCGCTCAACAGGAACTGCTGTTGCGCCTCCGCCTGCTTGTGCGGGGAGATATCCACGATCGCCGCGACCGCACCACGCACGTCGCCATTTTCGGCGAATAGCGGGCTGGCTGAAATCATCACATAGACGCCCTTGCCGCGACCGTTCTCCAGCCGTCCCTGCCAGTTGGAAACAGTTTCGCCGCTGCGGGCCGCGCGAATGAGCGGATGTTCCTGCTTCGGCATCTCGTTGCCGTCTGTCAGCAGGCGGAATGCGTTCGTGACCGGGTGAAGGCCCTTCTGGCGCGCCTCGATCCCCATCAGCCGGGCGCCATAGCTGTTGATCAATATGTCGTTGCCGCTGCCGGTGATCATCACGCCCACGGGAATCAGATCGAGCGTCGTCTCCAGATCGTCGATGCGGGCGCGCAAGTCGCCGGCGAGTTCTTCGATGCGCGCCTCCGCGGCGGAAATTCGCGTGATGTCGGTGAAGGTCATCACCACGCCGCCGATGACGTCGTCGGCGTTCCGATACGGCAGCATCCGCATGATGTAGCGGGTGTCATTCTCGTTGCTCCGCACTGGACGTTCGATGGTGCCCAATGTCCGCAGCACGCGCTCGGCGTCCTCCTGCAGGCCGCTGCTTTCGAACCGCGGCCGGACATGCATGATCGGCCGGCCGGCGTCGCTTTCCACCAGCCGGAACACGTCCTTGGCCGCCGGGGTGAAGCCTTTCACCATCAGCTTCCGGTCGAGGAACACCGTGGCGATCTGGGTACTTTCGAGCAGGTTGCTCATATCGTTGTTGGCGCGGCTCAGCTCCTCCACGCGGGCGTTGAGCTCGGCATTGACGGTTTGCAGTTCCTCATTGACGGATTGCAGCTCTTCCTTGGAGGTTTCCAGTTCTTCGTTGGAGGATTGCAGTTCCTCGTTGATCGATTGCAGCTCTTCGTTGCTGGATTTCAGCTCCTCGTTGGAGGATTCCAGTTCCTCCGTCATGGTCTGCAGCCGTTCCCTGGTGGCGCGCAGTTCGGCTTCCAGATGGTGCACGCCCGCACCCTCCACGTCGCCGCCGCGCAGCACCTCGGCTTCATCCAAAGGCGTTGCCGGGCCGAGGTCTTGGAGCACGATCATGTACGTGGTTTCCAGCGGCGTGCCGAACCGCAGCGGCTGTACATAAAGGTCGATCGGCTGCAAGCCGCCGTCGGTATCAATACTCACTTTCGTCTGCACTGCGAGCTGGCCGCTATCGGTTGCGCGGTGCAGGGCCGCGCGCACCTCCAGCCGCAATCCGGGGCGCGCCATGCTGAAGATATTGGTTTCGGGGGGACCGGACGGCAGTTCCAGATATTTGCCGGTGCGTCCGGACGATTGCAGCACGTCCCCGTCGGAGTTCACCACCACGTAGGCCGGTGCGAACCGGTCAAGCAACTGCCGTTCGGCGGCGACTTTGAGACTAGGCTCAGGGGCGGGAACGCGCAGCTTGGGAGCACGCGTGACCCGGCGAGCAGCATCGGGGGCGGTCAGCGGAAATTCCGGGACCCGGCGATCGAGATGATTGCGCTGCCGGAAGATGCGATGGACCTTGTCGATCGTGCTGAACAGGCGGGAGTGTCGGGTGACATTTTCAGATGTGCCCAGAAACAGGAACCCGTTGGGAACCAGCGCATAGTGGAACAAAGGAATGATGCGGCCCTGCAGGTCGCCGCCGAGATAGATCAGAAGATTGCGGCACGAGATCAGGTCCAGCTTGGAGAACGGTGCATCGCGCAGCAGGTTGTGCGTGGAGAACAGGCATATTTCGCGCAAATCGCCAGCGATCCTGTAGGTGCCGTCCTCGCGCAGGAAGTATCGTTCCAGTCGTGATGAGGAAATATCGTTCGATATCGTGGGGGGGAATCGCCCGATGCGGGCGATATCGAGCGCGTGGTCATCGATATCGGTGGCAAACACCTGAAGCTTCGGGGCCGCGCCGAGCTTCGGCGCGAATTCCCGCAACAGGATGGCGATCGAGTAGGCTTCCTCGCCGGTGGCGCAGCCAGGCACCCAGACGCGAACGGCGTCGTCCGGCCCCTTTCCGGCAAAGAGCTGCGGCACGACCTCGTGTTCCAGCGCCGCAAATGCATCCGGATCGCGAAAGAAATTGGTGACGCCGATCAACAGGTCCTGGAACAGCAGGTTCACTTCGCGGCTGTCCCTGCCCAGGCGCTCGATGAACTGGGAGATGTTGTCGATCTGCAGCACGTGCATCCGCCGCTGAACGCGCCGGACGATGGTGCGGTCCTTGTAGCCGCTGAAATCGTGCCCGGTCTGGGAACGCAGCAGATCGGTGATCTGCCAGATACGGTCCGCGGTATCCGGGCGGACGGCTCCCTCTCGCCGTTGATTGGACGTGCGGCTCACATGGTCGAAATAGTCGGCGAGCGTGCCCGGGATGTCCTCCACACCAAGGACGAAATCGACCAGCCCGGTTGCCACCGCGCTGCGCATCATCCCGTCATATTCGGCCTCTGCCTGCGCCAGCGTCAGGCCGCCGCCTTCCTTGATGGCCCTCAGCCCGACCGTGCCGTCGCTGCCGGTTCCCGACAGGATAACGCAGGCCGCGTTCTCTCCCTGATGGCGCGCCAGCGAAGTGAAAAATTCGTCGATCGAACTCGGGTGGCCACGTGGGCCGAACGGTGTGCTCAGCAGCAGCCGCCCGTTTTGGATCGTCAGTGAAGCATTGGGAGGAATGACATAGACATGATTGGGCTCGACTTCCGTTTCGTTCTCGATCTGCACGACCGGAAGTGCGCTGCTGCGGGCAAGCACCTCGGCGAGAGCACTCTGACGAGCGGGATCGAGGTGCTGCACCACCACAAATGCCATTCCGCAGTCGGACTGCACATTGGGAAACAGGCGCCGCAGCGCATCGACTCCGCCGGCGGATGCACCGACGCCGACGATCGGACAAGCCGTGCCGACGGTTTCGCGCTCTGCCGCCTCGGCGTCACTCTGAAGGCCAGAACTGTCGGCCTCGTCCATCATCATGCAACATCCTGCTCGGGATCGTCATTCCCGGACATGGCTGGCCGACCGCGCAGCAGGCTGCGCACGACCGCGGCGTCTTCATCATAGCCGGCCGCGCGCTGTTGCAGCCGGTCCGCCAATCCGCCCCTGTTCTGTACCCGCTCCTGCTCGGCCATGCGGCGGACCAGCGCGGCACGCTCCTGGTGGGAGCGCAGCAGGCTCCAGAGCACCTCTTCCGTCTGGGTAGCCTGCGCGTCGAGCATTGATTCCGCCGTGTACGCGTGGCCGACGTGGCAGCGGTAGCGAAGCTGGCGGCCGTCCATGATCTCCCACAAGGTGCCGTGGCATTCCGGACAGGTGAATCTGGAAGGACTGCCGAGTTGCTCGTCCACACCCATGCCTGAGACCTCCTGCGCCGCGATCGCCGTTTCCAGCCGAAGTTCGAGCGGAATGGGCGGGGTTTCGCCGGCTTGCTCGCGGGTCAGGCGGATCAGCAACTCTGCCACGCCGCGGGCGGGCGCGACGTAATCGATGTCGGCGTAACGCAGGGCGTTCAGTGGCATCTCGGGGACCGACGCATCCGACGGCTCCTGCACGACAGCGATGCCGTTGCATCGGTTAATGGCGCGCAGGCCGGCTGATCCGTCGCTGAGCGCACCGGACAGCAGAACCCCGATGACACGGGCGCCAAACGTGCAGGCGGCGGAACGGAACAGCGGGTCGATCGCCGGGCGGGCCATGTTCTCGCGCGGGCCGCGACGGAGCAGAAGGTGATTGTCATGCAGCAGTAGAAGGTGATTGTCATGCAGCAGTAGATGGAATCCTGGAACGGCGACATAAACTCGGCCAGGCGCGATCGGTTGACCGCTGACGGCCTGCACGACCGGCAAGTCAGTGCTGTGGTCGAGTATTTCGGCGAGATGGCTCGTCGCGCCAATGTGAAGCACGACGAAGATTGCCGCAGCGAAATCGGCCGGTAGATCCTTCAGTATTTGCCGCAACGGCGACACGCCTCCGGCGGAGGCGCCGATCACGATGATGTCGCGGCGCGGCCTTTCCGTTTCGGATTTGATGCGCGAAGCTGAAAAGCCTTCCGGGATCGAGTTTGGCGGGTTCATGCAGATGGAGCGCGGCAACCGCTGCTTGCCGCGGCAGCCGGAGCATCAGTAACGCTGGACACGGCGGACTGGTTCACGCGCGTTCGATCCCTATGTGGGGAAATGCAGTTGATGTAAGCCTATAGATGGTGCGCAAAGAGCGCCAGCGACATGTGTCGCTAACAATGTGTCTGCGAACGAGATCATTCGCTCGCGAGGTCGTGATAGGCTAGGTGATTTCCGTACCCGCAAATATGCTGAACTGGCATCGAGAGTTTCGTCGTTCCCGCGAAAGCGGGAATCCACGCCGACTCCCATAATTTCGTGGGATGCCCCGCTTTCGCGGGCATGATGGAGCGGGTCCGGATACTGCGGCTCAGCCGTCGATATGGTTATGATTGCAACCGGTCGGTTTCCAACGCAGCTATTTTGCGACCGATCGGGACGACAAGAACCGCCAACCGGTCAGTTCATGAAATGCCAGTCCGCAGCGCGCTCATACCGGAAAGACGCTC
>DATDIC010000347.1:0-4061 GCA_036521275.1 Acetobacteraceae bacterium | reverse complement strand
GCCGAGCCTTGGGCTGTTGCAGCGGTGCGCCTCGACCCAAGACTGTTCAAGGAATTCGCCGGGCAAGCCGAGACGATGTTTGCGCTGGCCAACGGCTATCTTGGCATCCGTGGCACGCCGGA
Organism: Acetobacteraceae bacterium; assembly: GCA_036521275.1. GTDB lineage: Bacteria > Pseudomonadota > Alphaproteobacteria > Acetobacterales > Acetobacteraceae > DATDIC01. Next base: position 3,939 of record DATDIC010000347.1, on the reverse strand, counting down.
AGAAGGCAGGCCGGTGCGCGAGCCCGGCGTGCTTCTCAACGGCTTCCACGAGTTCCGGCCGATCAGCTACGGTGAGCGCGCATACGGCTTCCCGGACGTCGGGCAAAGCATCTTGAACTGCCCGGATGGAACCATCATCAAGCTGTTCATCGATGGCGATCCATTCCTCCCCATGCGGGCCGATGTACTCTCATATCGCCGTGCCCTGGATCTTCGGACGGGTACACTGATCAGGGAAATTGTCTGGACCACGCCCGGCGGCAGACGAATGCGGCTGAGAACGCAGCGCCTGGTATCCTTCGACCATCGGCATCTGGCCGCGATACAGTACGAGCTGATCCCGGAAGAGGCAGACGCAGAGATCGTGATCTCCTCGGAGTTGCTGAACCGCCAGCCGCTGCCGGAGGACAGCTCCGATCCACGACTCGCGGCAGGCTTCGACGGGCGGGTGTTGGTGCCGGTTGGGACACGCCGGGAGGGGTTGCGCGCAATTCTCAGCTACATCACGTCTGGTTCCGGGCTGATCCTGGGCTGTGGCATGGATCATGTTCTGGACACCGCCTGCGAATCCACGCACGACAGCAGTTGCGAGGGCGATATCGCCGCCGTCGTCTTCAAGATTAAGGGCAAGCAAGGCAGGCCAATTCGCCTGTGGAAATATCTCGGCTACCACTATTCCGACGGCGATGATGTCGCGCAGGTGCAGTCGCAGGTTGCCTGGACCCTAGATCGCGCGATGCAGGACGGTTTCCCAGCCATCCTGAGGCGGCATCAGGTTCTGATAGACAAATTTTGGGCCCGCGCCGACGTCGAGGTGGAAGGTCCTGGGCCGCGGCTGCAACAGGTGCTTCGCTGGAATCTGTTTCAGCTCCTGCAGGCCACCGAACGCGCCGAAGGTCACGGTGTCGGCGCGCGCGGCCTGACGGGGCGCACCTATGAGGGGCACTACTTCTGGGACACCGAGATCTATGTTCTGCCGTTTCTGGTTTACACCCAACCGAGGATCGCCAGGAACATCCTGAAGTTTCGCTACGACATCCTGGATCGTGCCCGCGCACGGGCAAAGGAACTTGGCCACAAGGGCGCAACCTTTCCATGGCGAACCATCAACGGCGATGAGGCGTCGGCCTATTACGCCGCCGGCACGGCGCAGTATCACATCAACGCGGATATCGCCTATGCGGTCCGCAAATATGTGGAGGTCTCGGGAGACGAGGAATTCCTGTGCCGCTTCGGAGCGGAGCTTCTGGTCGAGACGGCGCGGTTCTGGTGTGACCTCGGCTTCTTTTCGGCGCGTCGTGGCGGAGGCTTCTGCATAAACGGCGTGACCGGCCCCGATGAGTACACCGCCGTCGTGGACAACAATCTTTTCACCAATCTGATGGCGCGCGAGAATTTGCGTTATGCCGCCGACACGATCGAGACGCTCGGGCGCGATCATCCCGACGCACTCGCCGGCCTGATTCACCGCACCGGCCTTGTAGCCACCGAACCCGCGGGATGGCGCGAGGCGGCGGAGCGGATGTACGTGCCCTGGGACGAGCGATTGCAGATCCACCCGCAGGACGACAGCTTCCTCGACAAGGAGCGGTGGGACTTCGCGGGAACTCCCGAGGGTCACTACCCTTTGCTGCTGCATTATCATCCGCTGAACCTCTACCGGGCCCAGGTCATCAAACAGGCTGACGTCGTATTGGCGATGTTCCTGCTCGGAGAGCAGTTCACACCCGAGCAAAAGAAGCGCAATTTCGACTACTATGATCCGTTGACCACGCACGACAGCTCATTGTCGGTTTGCATTCAGAGCATCATTGCAAACGAGCTCGGCTACGCCAGCAAGGCGCTCGATTATTTCCGCTTCGCCGCGACGATGGATTTGTCGGATATCGGCGGCAACATGATGCACGGCGCGCATATTGCGTCGATCGGCGGCACCTGGATGGCGCTGGTGTATGGCTTCGCCGGGATGCGCGATCATGGCGGTTGCATATCATTCCACCCGCGCTTGCCGGCCGAGTGGCGCCGCCTGAGCTTCACCCTCACTATTCGGGGCCAACGGCTGCGCATTGAGGCAGCCCACGATTTCACCACGTACCGCCTGATCGGGGGTGAAGCCCTGACCATTCGCCACAATGGCGATGCGATCACGCTGACAGTCGCCGCGCCGACGGCGACCCGCCCGACGCCGCCCCCCATCGCGGAGCCAAAGCCCGAATTCGCGCCCTCGCCAGCCGATCGTTGAATTTTCAGTCCGACACCACTGCCACTTCCAACAGGCCGCCGATCACCACATCCGCTCCGTGGCTGAGCAGCGCGGCGGCGTGGTCGCCGATGTCCACGCCAACCACTTGCCCGAACCCGCCGCGGCGTCCGGCCTCGACTCCAGCGATTGCATCCTCAAACAGGATGCCCCGGTGCGGCTCGACACCAAGGCGCCGCGCCGCCTCCTGGAACAAATCGGGAGCCGGCTTGCCCGGCAGGCCGAGCGTCACCGCGTCCATCCCATCCACCCGAACGTCCACAAGCGGGGAGAGGCCAGTAGCTTCGAGTACCGCGGCGCAGTTCCGGCTGGAGGAGACGACGGCGGTCAGGATGCCAACGCGCCGCAACGTCTGCAGCAGCGGCTTTGCCCCAGGAAGCGGGGCGGCACCAGCCTGCAAGGCGCGCGCGAACATGTGGTCCTTACGGCGGCTGAGCGCCGCGACCGTATCCCATTCGTCAGGGCTGCTTTCCGAGCCTTCCGGTAGCAGGATACCGCGCGAGGCGAGAAACAGCCGCACGCCGTCTTCACGGGGACGCCCATCCACGTAGGCGAGGTAGTCGGCCCGCGTGTCGAAGGGCACGAATGCCTCACCCGAAGCAGCCGCTCGCCGGCGGAGGAAGTCGTTGAACAGTTGCTCCCATGCATCGATGTGCAGGCGCGCTGTGTCGGTCAGCACACCATCCATATCGAAGAACGCGGCGTCCCAGTCGCGCCTGTGCAAGACGATCCCGGCCGATTTTGCCATCGAGGGCTCTCCGCTCCGCTTCCACCGCGTGATCGGTCTCGCGAAGCCGATCTCCGCTGGTCCACCTTCTCGCGGTTGAAATGCGCCATCTGCTCGAGAAAATGCGCGTCGTGCAGCAGGATCCGACCATCAGGACCAATCGTCAGCGAGTTGCGGTCGCTCGGTCCCGGCGCGCCGGTGCTCATCGTCGAACCATCGGCTCGCTTGTTGCGCGGTTCGGCCATGTGTGCCCTCCTGCCCGGCGATCTTTCGTCACTGTTGGTCAGATGCTCAGCGACCGGTACCGTGACAAGTTGCTGTCAAATTTCCGAGGTAGAGCATGCACGGTTTTTCCACCCTGACCGACCTCGCCTGCTCGCGAACCGGCCAGCACTATCCCGCGGATCGACTCTGGAATCTTAGCCCGGCCAATGCGCCGCTGCTGGCACTATATGACTTGGAGCGTGCCGCGCGAACGATGCGGCTCGATGCCATGGCAACCCGCCCGAATACGATGTGGCGTTATCACGAGGTGCTGCCCGCACCCGCGGCTTCAGCCATCGTGACGCTGGACGAAGGAATGACCCCGCTGCTTCCGGCGCCCCGTCTGGGTGCGCGGCTTGGCGTGCCGCGGCTGATGATCAAGGACGAAGGCATCAATCCGACCGGCAGCTTCAAGGCGCGGGGCCTGTCCGTTGCCGTGACAATGGCTGCTGCGCTCGGCGCCCGAAAGCTGGCCATCCCATCGGCAGGCAACGCGGCAGGCGCCATGGCTGCATACGCCGCGCGAGCCGGCCTGGAGGCACACATCTTCATGCCCGCCGACGCACCGGCGTCCAACCGGGCCGAATGCCTCGCATTCGGGGCGAACGTCACCTCCGTACGTGGTTTTCTGAACGATTGCGCGGCGCTGGTGTCGCGGTCCGCCCCGGAGCATGGCTGGTTCGAACTC
>DATDIC010000346.1:0-8885 GCA_036521275.1 Acetobacteraceae bacterium | reverse complement strand
GGTGATTGAAGCGAAGCCGCCGGAACTTGCCACGCGCCCTGGTGGGAACGCGGCGCGCTTCGATTGGTCGGTGCTGTGCGGCTGGCGCGCACCCATCCCTTGGACGCTGGCAGGAGGATTGTCGCCCGACAACGTGGCGGGGGCGATCCGGGCCACCGGGGCGTCGGCGGTGGATGTGTCCTCGGGGGTCGAGCGGGCGCCGGGGATCAAGGACCCGGCGCTGATCCGCGCCTTCGTGGCGGCGGCGCACGCTCCCGCCTGAGGCCGGCGGTCAGTTCATCGAAATCCGGCTTTCGGGGTTGATGACTCGTGGCCCGGTGGGTCTTAATTGCCGAAACAAGACGAAGCGAGCTGTACACCGAGGGTCCGTATGGCCAACAGGGCAGCCAGCAGTTCAACGTCGAAAGCTGCTGGACGAGCGGCCCGATTATAGCGTGTTCACCGGCACCGTCGCGCCCTGAGCAAGCTGCATCCGCTGCACGCGCAAGCCGGCGAGAACGTGCGGATATTCTTCGCCGATGGCGGACGGAACCTGACCTCGTCCTTTCACGTGATCGGAGAAACCTTTGAGCTCTACGCGCCGCTCGCGATCACGAATCCGATTCGCGCGCCTTGGCTGACTTGGTCGGCCTTTGCGCGGCGAGCTGACGTTTCAGGCTCTCGATTTCCGCGCGCAACGCGGCAATCTCCGGGTCGGGGGTACTGGCGCCCGGCGAATTGGGGTCCGGCTGGGTCGGCCGGTAGAACGGCGTGAACAGGCTCAGCGCGCGTTCCATCATCGCCATGTTCTGCCGCCCGACTTCCTCCATGGTGGTGTTGCCGAACGGGAACAGCGAGCCCATGGTCTTCTGCATTGCCGCGCGCATCTGGTCCTGCTGCTGCGCGAAAGCCGCCATCGACTGTTCCAGGTAACGCGGCACCAGCGACTGCATCTGGTCGCCGTAGAAGCCGATGAGCTGTCGCAGGAAGCCGGTCGGCAGCAGGTTGTGCCCCTTGCCCTCTTCCTCGACGATGATCTGTGTCAGCACGCTGCGGGTGATGTCTTCCCCGCTTTTCGCGTCATACACCACGAAATCCCGGCCCTGGCGCACCATCGTGGCAAGGCTGTCGAGTGTGATGTAGCTGGAGCTTTCGGTGTTATAGAGACGCCGGTTGGCATACTTCTTCACCACCACAGGTGGCGCCGCCGGTGGCTTCTGCTCCGCCTCATTCCCTGCGATATCTGCCATGCTTGCCTCGGTTGTCGCACCGCAGCGTATCATATATCCATCTTGCTGCGGAATCCGGGTATCTTATTGATCTCGCGCGCCGCCGCCCGCCACCCCACCGCGCGATATACCCAGGTTCCTGTGGAACCTCAGTATCTCCAACCCACCGGTCGCGAACTCCGGGTTTTCGTGGGCCTGCCTCGGCCCATATGGTCGGATCGGCGAGAGGGCGGATGGCGCATGACCGAGACAACGGATGCGGACGGGCCGGAGCAGGCATTCGACCCGGCGCAGATCGTACGCGACTGGATCACAGTATGGCAGAGCGAGCTGGCGGCCCTGGCAACGGACCGGGAGGCGCAGGAAGCTTGGCAGGGGCTGGCCGCACTGTGGGCGAACGTGGCCGGAACGATGCTGGAGCGGGCAGGGGGGAACGAAGGGGGAAACGACGGGGGGAACAACCGGGGGAATGACCGAGCGAACCGACGCGCCCGGCCCGCTGAAACGCCGCGGTCCTCGGCCGCTGCTGCTGCACCTGATCCTCGCGATGCTGAGATCGAGCGGTTGTCCGGGCGAGTGGCTGAACTCGAGCGGCGAATTGCCGAACTGGAACACGGCGCCCGGCGCGGCGTGCGTCGCGGCGCTGCTGCGGGACGTAACTGAGGGATTAGCGGCCGCGAACAACCCTGCCGTATCCCGGCGAATGCACCGGGAAACGATGCTCCTGGCAGGCATCGCGGCCTACCGGCGGCACTCCTGGGTGCGCGACCTGCCTGATCCGCCGGAGGTCTGGCACGAAGGCGGCAGCCGGATGCTGGATTATGGCGGGGCTGGCGCGACCATGCTGGTCGTGCCGAGCTTGGTGAACCGAGCCTATGTGCTCGACCTGATGCCGGGGCACTCGATGCTGCGGTGGCTCGCAGCACATGGGGTGCGGCCATTGCTGCTGGACTGGGGCTGGCCGGGCGAACTCGAACGGCCGTTCACCTTGACGGATTATGTGGCTGGTCGGCTGGAACGGGCGCTGGTGGCGGCATCTGGCCTGGCCGGCGGACCGGTGGTGCTGGCCGGCTACTGCATGGGCGGCACATTGGCGGTGGCCGCGGCGCAGCGACGGCCGGAACTGGTGCAGGCGCTGGCGCTGCTGGCGACGCCATGGGATTTTCATGCCGCCAACGCCTCGCAGGCACGGCTTGCGTCACGACTGCTGCCCATGCTGGAGCCGATCATGCGAATGGGCGGCGCGCTTTCGGTAGACGGGCTGCAGATGCTGTTCGCGATGCTTGATCCGGCGGCAGTGGCGGAGAAGTTCCGGGCATTCGCACACTTGGACCAGGACAGCGAGCGGGCCCGGCTGTTCGTGGCGCTGGAGGATTGGCTGAACGACGGCGTACCGCTGGCGGCGCCAGTGGCGCGCGAGTGCTTGGGGGGATGGTACGGAGTGAACTCGCCGGCGAAAGGGAGGTGGCGGATTGCCGGGCTGGCGGTGGATCCGCGGCAGTTGCGGATACCGACGCTGGTGATGGCGCCAGGGCGGGACAGGATCGTGCCGCCGGAGTCGGCGCGACCGCTCGCCGGACTGATCGAGGGCGCCATTCTGCACGAACCGCCCTCGGGTCATATCGGAATGGTTGCCGGGCTGGGAGCGCGCCAGACCCTATGGGAGACCTTGCGGGAGTGGCTTGGGCGCGTCGGGTGACGCGCGGGTCCTTTTCGGATGCATGACGAGGCGATCGCGCGACACCAGCGGCCCGACGATTCCCGAAGGGGTGAAGACTTTGGGCCGCTGGGTAGCACCCGTCTGCACGCATTGGTATCCGTTCGACCATTGCGGAGGTTCCCTCAGTCGCCGATCGAACGAATTACCTTTGCCGGATTTCCTCCGACAAGGGTATTCGCGGGAACGTCCTTGGTGACGACCGAACCCGCCGCGACGACCGAGTTCTCGCCTACCGTTACGCCACCGATGATGGTCGCTCCGGCCGCGATCCACACGCCTTTCTCAATCACGATGGGCTTTCCGACTGTGGCGGCGCGTCGCTGCGAAGGTTCAAGGGGATGGCCCGTCGTGATGATGCTCACGTTCGGCCCGATCATCACATCGTCCGCGATGTCGATGCCGCCGAGGTCGTAGAACGTGCAGTTCTGATTTACGAAGACATTATGCCCGACGCGGATTTCGTCCCCACCGGCAGTATAAAATGGAGGGATCAGCAAGAAGCTCTTATCTACCTTTCTACCGATAAGCTCGCTGAACAAGGCCCGAATTTCGTCCGCGTCGTTGAATGTCAAACGGTTAAGTGCGGCGGTGATCGCCATCGCTCGTCTGACGTTTGCCAGCATGGCCGCTGACTCCGGCGTCCTGCTGTGAATTATCCTGGTGCGAACGTCATTCGGCATTCGTGATTTTCCTCGCGCTGCACACTCAGCGAATTTCGGGGCGCAATGGCGCCACCGAGATTCGCAGACCGTAGTCCCGGAGCCGCTGGTATGCGACGGCCGCGGCGCGACCGGACGCGAATCCGCGGTCAATGCAACGGCCACACCAGAACGATGAGCGCTGTACCCAGCACTGCGACCATCACCGACAACGGTAGCCCCAACCGCCAGTAATCCCCGAACCGGTAACCCGCCGGACCCATCACCAGAAGATTGTTCTGGTGCCCGATCGGGGTCAGGAAATCGCATGACGCGCCGAGCGCGACGGCCATCAGGAATGCATCCGGCCCGAGGCCCAGATTATGGGCCAGAGCCGCGGCAATCGGCCCGATCACCAGCACGGCTGCCGCATGGTGCAGGAATGGCGTGACGATCATCGTGATCACCAGCAGCATCCCCAGGGTCAGCAGTGCCGGCAGATGCCCGGCAACCACGGTGAGGCCACCTGCAACCAGTTTTGCCGCCCCGGTATCGCCCAGTGCCTCGCCCACCGGGATCAGGCAGGCAAGCATCACCAGCAACGGCCCATCCAGGGCATCATAGGCCTGCCGCGGTGATACCAGACGCAGCAGCACGCTCAGTATCGCGGCGATGAAGAACGCGCCTTCGACCGCCAGCACGCCCGAGACCACCAGCGCGATCGCCGCCAGCAGGATCAGCGGTGCGCCCCAACGGGGCGCGCTCTGGCCCAGCGTAAGGTTGCGCTCGGCCAGCGGCAGGCATCCCAGCTCTCGCAGCGCCTCGCCAAGCTGCGAGCGGCGGCCCTGCAGCACCACCACATCTCCGGCGCCGAAACGGCTTTCATGCAGCCGGGTGGTGATCCGCCGGTCGCCGCGCGTGAGCGCCAGCACGCTCACCTGGTAGCGCTCGCGCAGATGCAGCTCGCGCGGCGTGCGGCCGATCAGCGGTGAGTCGACTGAAACGATCGCCTCCACGGCTTCCAGGTCGTCGTCCTTGCCGTGCGGCGCCTCCAGCTTGTCCGAACCGAGAAGCTCCAGCCTGGCCTGATCCACGACCGGCTTCAGCGCCACCGGATCGCCTTGCAGCAGCAGCACGTCACCGGCGAACAGCGTCCAGTGCGAGCTTGGAATGTAGCGGCGGTCCCGCTCGCGGATGATCGCCGCAACCGTCACGTCGTTCTCACCCAGCGCCTCCAGCTCGCCCACCGTGTGATCGGCCAGCGGAGATCCTTCGGGCAGCCGTGCTTCGGTGGTATAATCCTCGACCGTAAACCGTTTCTCCGGCGCCGGTTCGCCGCGCCGGTCCGGCAGCAGCCGCCAGCCCAGGCACAGGAACCCGATCGCCAGCACTGACAGCGGCAGCCCCACCGGCGTGAAATCGAAGAAGTGGAACGGCTTTCCCTCCACCTGCTGCCGCACGGTTGAAATCAGCAGGTTGGGCGACGTGCCGATCAGCGTGATCGTGCCGCCGATCAGCGATCCGAACGACAACGGCATCAGGTAGCGGGATGGCGGGCGATCGTTGCGCTCCGCCGCCTGAACGGCGATCGGCACGAACACGCCGAGCGCGCCGACGTTCTTCATCACCGCCGAAAGGAATGTGACCGACGAGGTCAGCACCAGCACCTGTATCGAGGTGTTGCGCAGGATCCGCGTGACGCGCCGCATTGCCGCGTCGATCACCCCGGAGTTTGCCACCGACCGGCTCAGTACCAGCACCGAGGCGATGATGATGATCAGCGAGTTGGAGAAACCGCGGAACGCATGCTCCACCGGCACCACGCCGGTGACGATCGCGCATGCCAGTGCCAGCGCAGCGACCAGGTCGTAACGCAGCCGATCGCTGACGAACAACGCGAACATGCCTCCGACGATGCCGAAGGCCTCCGCCTGGTGAAGCGTCACGGATGTATCAGTGCAGGCCGGCCCGCTGCTGTGCCGCCTCCGCCAATACCGCCCAGTCCTTGTCACCCTGCTCCCAGGCAATCGCCGACAACAGGCTGTCATGGGCAAGGCCGGCCAGCGGCAGCGGCACAATGAGCTGCTCGGCCGCCTGCAATACCAGGCGCAAATCCTTCAGCCCGAGCACAGCCCTGAACAGGGCTGGCTCGTACCGCCGCTCGGCCACCGCCTGCCCATAATTCTGGTACACCGGCGACTGGAAAATCCCATTCGCCGCCTGGACGAAAGCATCCGGATCGACACCCGCCTTGCGCATCAGCGCCGACGCTTCCCCAAGCGCCTCCAGCATGGCGGCGAGCAGGCAATTGGTGCCAAGCTTGACCAGGTTGGCGTGCCACGGCTCCTCGCCGAACTCGGTCATGCCATGTCCCATCGCTTGCAGTACCGGGCGAACGCGGTTGCGCGCCTCGGCCGGGCCGGCAAGCACAATCCACAGCTTCGCGGCCTGCGCGACGTCCGGGCGCCCGAAAACCGGCGCCGCGACATAGGCTTTGCCGTGCGCGCGATGCAGATCGGCCAGTTTCTGCGCCGTGTGAATGCCGACCGTGCTCATGCCCACATGCACGGCCTCGGTTCCCAGCGCGTCGAGCAGTCCGCCATCAACCACGGCCTCCACGGCGCCATCGTCCGCCAGCATGGTGATGACGATCTCCGTTCCCCGCACTGCGTCTTCGATGGAGCCGGCGCGACGCGGCTTCGCATCGCCGAACGCCACCAGCGATTTCTCGCTACGGTTCCAGACGGTCAGGTCGTGGCCGGCTCGGGCCAGGTTGACGGCCATCGGCAAACCCATCGAGCCCAGGCCGAGAAATGCCACTTTCATTGCGGGCCTCCTGAGAGGGTGGAACGAGTGTCCTGCCCCCGAAGTTCGTCGCGCTGGCGACGTGCAGAAAATCATTTCACGCCGAGGCTGCCTGCCAGCTCCTCGAATTCCGTCCGCACGTCGTTCACAGTGGGCAGACCCAGCGCCTTCAACTCGCGGTGCACTTTCTGGGCTGCATCCGAATTCAGGTCCCGGCGGAAGTTGGTGACCACCTCCTGGGCCGAACGGTAATTGCGAAAGCGTTGGATCTCGGTCTCCGTCCGTCGTTGCACATCCGCCAGGCTGGCTCGTTTGCCCTCTGGGTATCGGCCCGGCTCCGCCTCCAGCACCGGCCGAAACGCCTTTCGTTCCAGGAAGTCCACCAGTTTTTGCCGTGTCTCGGTGTCGCTCATGTCGGGGCTCTCCGTACTCCGTCAACAAACGCACGACCGCTGTACGCCGGCGGATCGCGATACGGCAACCGTGTCCCCGCCCAGCCGTTCCTCCGGACGTGTTTCAACCGCGGTAGGAGACTCCAGATGTCCGACGAGCAATCTAGCTGGCGACGAGACCGTGATCGCCCGCGCCGGGAGGATAACCGGGACTGGTACCGGCGCGCGGAGGATTATCGGCGCGAGGGATACGGCCGCGGTCAGGACCGCGATTACGGGCGCGAATCATATGGCCGGGACTGGAACGACCGCTCGCAGGATCGTGGGTATTCGAACGAGTGGCAGGGCCGCGACCGCAGCCGGGACACGGCCGGCGACTGGTACCGCGGCAACACGGACCGCGATCGTGACGAATGGGCAGGCCGCCATGGCCGGGAGGATTGGGCGCGCGGCTACCGGCGCATGCCCGGATATGGCGACATGATGGGTGGCGCGCCGGGCGGCGCCTGGGGCTTCAGCGAGGAATACGGGCGCGATCCGGCGTGGGATTACGGCCGGCCGTCCGGGTACGGATACGGCGGTGGATACGGATACGAGGGCGGCTACGGCCGTGACCGCTCCCGGTATGACGAGGGGCGTGACTATCGCAGTCGCGGGCCGGAGCGCGGCTTCTGGGACCGGGCAAGCGACGAAGTCTCCTCCTGGTTCGGCGACGAAGGGGCCGAGCGCCGACGCCGCGACGACGCACGGCGGGATATGCATCGAGGCCGTGGTCCGCGCGGCTACACACGCTCCGACGAGCGGATCCGTGAAGATGTCAGCGACCGGCTGACCGACAACCCCATTCTCGATGCCATTGAAATCGAGGTCGCGGTTGCCAGCGGCGAGGTGACGCTGAACGGCCATGTGGACAGCCGCTATTCCAAGCGTCTGGCCGAAGATATCGCCGAGGATGTATCGGGCGTGCGGCACGTGCAGAACAACTTGCGTGTGCGCGAAAACCGCGACTCGATTTCCGGAACCTATTCGGGGATCAGTGAGGGCGGGACCACGTCCAACCTGGGCCGGACTTCGGGTTCGGGCGTCAGCGGTTCAACCGGCACCGGAAATACGACCGGGACCATGGCCGGCAAGGACAGCGTGACGACAGGGACCAGCACCACCCGACGATAACACGCAGCAATCGACCTCTTCCGTTCTCACGGGAGAGGTCGATCAATTAAGCTCTGCGCCTCTGCGCCTCTGCGGTAAACCTTCCTTCTTCTCACCGCACGCGAGCCACTGGACGTCACGCAGCAGCGCGAAAGATGATGCTCGCGTTGGTGCCACCGAATCCGAAGCTGTTCGACAGCGCCATCTTGATTTTCCGGTCCTGAGCCGCATTCGGAACGCGGTCGATCACACTGCGGCGGCTTGGTGAGTTCAGGTTCAACGTTGGCGGCGCGACACCGTCCCGGATCGCAAGGATGGAGAATACCGCCTCTACTGCACCCGCCGCGCCAAGCAGATGTCCAATGGCCGATTTGGTGGACGACATCGCCAGCCCCTCGGCGGCGCTGCCAAACACCCGCTCAACCGCCTGCAATTCCAGATCATCGCCCAGCGGAGTGGATGTGCCGTGGGCGTTCACATATTGAATATCTTCCGGTGCGACGCAGCCATTGCGCATCGCGGCCTGCATGGAGCGCACGGCCCCGGTGTGACCTTCCGCCGGAGCGGTGATGTGGTAGGCGTCCCCCGACATCCCGTAGCCGACGATCTCACCGTAGATTCGCGCGTCCCTCGCCTTGGCGTGCTCGTATTCTTCCAGCACGACGGTCCCGGCACCTTCGCCCATCACGAACCCGTCCCTGTCCTTGTCCCAGGGCCGCGAAGCGGCTGGCGGGTTGTCATTGAACGCGGTGGACAGCGCCCGCGACGCGCAGAACCCGGCGATGCCCAACTCGCACACCGCCGCCTCCGCGCCGCCCGCAACCATGACGTCGGCGTCACCAAGCACGATCAGCCGCGCCGCATCACCGATCGCATGCACGCCGGTCGCACAGGCCGTGACAACGCAATGGTTGGGGCCCCGGAACCCATATTTTATGGAGACGTGGCCGGAAGCCAGGTTGGCCAGCGC
>DATDIC010000345.1:0-14326 GCA_036521275.1 Acetobacteraceae bacterium | reverse complement strand
TATTGCGTGGTTGCGGGCGGCACTCGGGCAACATGCTGAGCGGTTTGATCTCGACGCTTCCATCAGCGGTGAGTCGTGTTTGACCACGCCAGGGGTGATGGTGGATCGGCTGCGCGCGGTTGTGGCGGCTGAGACAGGGATCGAGCCGAAGCTGGATACCGGGGGCGGCACATCCGACGCGCGTTTCATCGCGCGGGTCTGCCCGGTCGCGGAGTTCGGGCTGGTCGGCGCAACCATGCACCAGGCCGACGAACGCGTTCCGGTCACTGAGCTGCGCCAGCTCGCCCGCATCTATCGCGCGGCGCTCGCGGCTTTTACTGGATGAGCGGGCAGTTGCGCCGGCAGCATCCGACGCGGACCAGCATACCCCTGGGTATCCTGTTGCTGGCGCGCGGCCGGGCCGATGGGCTGCGCCAGTTCGGCGACACACCATCGGCGTTCCTCGGCAGTCTGGCACCGCTGATCGCATTCCCGCTCGTGGGTGCCGTTCTCATGCTCATCCAGGGCGGCGGACTTGCCGCCGTATCGGACCTGCTGGCCACGCTGTGCGCGCTTCTGGCGCCGCCGGTCCTGTCCTATGAGCCGGCACGGTGGTGGAAGCGCGAGGCGCAGTGGCTTCGGTTCGCTACCGCTCTTAACTGGTGCCAGTGGGTGATCCCGCTGCTGGCGAGTATTCTGTTGATCGTGGTTTATCCGCTGCTGTCGGCGATAATGCCGCTTCAGGCCGCCGGGGCCACGGTGATCTGCGCGGTCGCCGGGTACGGTCTGTGGCTGCACTGGTTCCTGGCCCGCCATGCGCTGATGATCTCGCGGCTGCGGGCAGTGGTGCTGGTCGCGATCGTCAATCTTGGGACCGGGCTGCTTGCCCTGGGTCCATATCTGCTGAGCCAGGGCGGTCTGCTACGCGTCGTCGGGATCCGATGAACGCTGTTGCAGGTGTGTTCTCTGGCCTGCACGGAGCGCTGCTTCTTGCGCGCGGCCGGGCAGAGGGCGTCCGCTACGTTTCCGATGACATGCGTATGGCCGCCCGGAGTTTCTGGGCTGCATTGATCTGTTCGCCGCTGTTCATCGTCGTGCTGCTGCTGAGCTGGAAGGTGGACGGTCAGCCCGGCAACCCGCCGCATGCATTTGTCCTGCAACTATTGTCGTTTGCAATCGGTTGGGCCGGATACGCCGTCCTGTCCCATCCGCTGGTAGCCGCATTCCGACGCGCGCCACACTGGCCGCGATTTATTGCGATCTGGAACTGGTGCAACGTCGTTCAGTACGGGCTTTTGCTGATAGCGTCCATTCCTGCCGTGCTGGGCGCGCCAAGCTGGCTGGCGGAAACAGCGCAACTGGTCGCTCAGGGCTGGGCATTGTGGCTGGAATGGTTTGCGATACGGCTGACACTGGATGTCGGCGGTCTAACTGCGGCGATCGTGATGGCTCCGGATGTGTTGCTCGGCGTCGTTCTGGCGACGCTCGTTACGGGTGCATGAAAGCGGCAAGCGAGGCGCCGGCCCGCTTCATCGGATCTCTACCCGCCGGTTTCGCAACTCTGCCTCGTTCATCCGCAATCCCAATCCGGGCCCGTCCGGAAGGTGAAACAGCCCATCCGCCGGCCATGGCGGGTTCTCGAACACGGCGTGGGTGCGTGGGGAGGGATCATTCCATTCGCACGGCTTCGTCGCGTGCAGTTGCGTTGCCGAGAAATGCAGGTTCGCGGCATGCCCGATAGTCGGCTGAGTCTGGTGCGGGACCAGTTCAACACCGTGCGCGTGGGCCAGCGCGTTGCACCGCATCAGGCCGGTGATGCCGCCCATCTTCACGATATCCGGTTGCACCATGCGCACCCCGGCGGAGATGAGGTCGGCAAGCCCGGCCAGCGTGTAAGTCTGCTCCCCGGCGGAAACGGTAATGTCGAGTGCGCGGGCGACCTCGCCCATCGCTTTCGGGTGGTAATGCTGGACTGGCTCCTCGAACCACCAGTACCCTAGCTCTTCCAGCGCACGTCCGACGCGGATCGCGCCGCCCGTCGTGTAGCCGTTGTTGGCGTCGAAGGCGAGCGGGAACCCGTCACCAACAAGCTTGCGGACCGCGCGGGCCTTGGCGATGTCGCCGGGAATGTCGCCGTCCAGTTGCGTACGGTTGTTGTCGAAGCGGATCTTCACCGCGCTCGGCTTGTGTTCCATCCGCCGCTCGACCACGCGCAACACGTCGTCCAGCTTGCGATCGCCATTGCCGCCGATGGATGCATAGAAGGGAAGGGCGGTCCGCCAGGCTCCTCCGATGAGCTTGTAGATCGGCTGACCGAGCAGCTTTCCCTTCAGATCCCACATTGCGATGTCCAGCGCGGCCAGCGCCCCGGTCAATGCGCCCTCCGGCCCGAGCTTCACCAGCTCGTGCAGCAGCGTGTCCAGCAGCACCGCGTGATCCAGCGGATCCTTGCCGATCAATCGTGGGGCGATGTCGTGGACGATGATCCCGAGAGAGGCCAGGCCGCCCTGCATGGGCGACGCTTCGCCGATACCGGACGCGCCGTCGTCGGTGTGAATGCTCACGAAGGCGCTGCGTTGCGCCGGCTTGTCTTCGCCGGTCCAGCGGACCTGAAATGCTTCGACCTTGGTTATTTTCATGCGGTACCTCCTTGGACATAAGCACCCTGAATCTGCATCGGCAGCCGCCGGAACGCCCACGGCGCTGCTTTCATTCATTCCTCGGCCAGCACCGGGACCACTGACAGGACCAGTAGGGCGGCCATCGCGAGGTTGAACGCACGCAACCGGCCCGGCGAGTGCAACAAGCGACCGCTGCCGCTGCCGATCAGTGCCCAGACAAGCAGGCAAGGCATTCCGCAGGCAAGAAACACCAAGCTGAGCCGCAGGAGCTGGGGCGTAAGCGGACGGTCTGGCAAGATGAACGTGCTGGCCGCGCCCAGCCCGATGAGCCACGCTTTCGGGTTGATCCACTGAAATGCCACCGCTCCCATGAAGCCGAGCAACCTGGCCTGACGACCCATGTCAGGAGGCGGAGCCGACGCGATCTTCCAGGCAAGCCATATGATCCAGGCAATGCCGATCCATCGCATGACCAGCAACAACCGTGGCCAGAACAAGATAGCGGAGCCCAGGCCAGCGCTGACCAGCGTCAGCATCAATGCGAAGCCCACGGCGATTCCCAGCATGTGCGGGATTGTGGCTCGCAGCCCATAATTGGCAGCAGAGCACGCGACCATGACATTGTTGGGCCCTGGCGTAATGTACATCGCCACGGCGAAGCCCAGAAGGGAGAGCAGCAAGGAACCCATCCCGACAGCAGAGCACGAAGGCGGGCTGCCAGCGATGTCGGGTGTGCAATGCTCCTCCGCTTGTTGCTGCGGACCAGCATGGCGAGGTACCCGATCGTCCAGGTTCGATTTTTCCGACGGGTGAGAGATATGATCCCCTTCAGCGTGCATGAGGCCTCGCGACCATGAATCAGATCGACCAGATCCTGCATCAGGCGGCCCGGACGGAGGCCGTCCCAGGTGTCGTCGCCGTGGCGGTGAATGCCGGCCAAGTGATCTACGAGGGTGCCTTCGGCCGCCGCGTGCTGCCGGACGGTCCGCCCATGACGCTGGATACCGTGTTTCGCATCGCCTCGATGACCAAGGCCGTTACCGCGGTGGCCGCGATGCAGCTTGTGGAGCAGGGACGCCTATCGCTCGATGCCCCTGCCGCCAATGTGCTATCCGAACTCGCGTCCCGACAAGTTCTGGAGGGTTTCGATAGCACGGGAAGGCCGATCCTTCGCCCCGCGCGCTCGCCCATCACCTTGCGTCAGTTGCTCACGCACACGGCCGGATTCGGTTACGATACGTGGAACGCCGACCTGCAGCGGTACTACAGGGAGGCAGGCTTGCCGGCAGTGCGCACCGGCCTGCTTGCCGCACTGGATGCACCGCTCACGTTTGAGCCGGGCACCCGCTGGCAATACGGCATCAATATCGACTGGGTCGGCCGGATGATCGAGGCGGTCAGCGGAGAGGATCTGGAAGCCTATTTCCAACGGCACATCTTCGCGCCGCTCGGGATGGCGAGCACCAGCTATCTCGTCCGGCCCGACATGGAGCCGCGGTTGGCGACAGTGCACGCGCGGACGGATCAGGGGCTTCAGCCGCTGCAACTCGACTCGAGGCCTCCACGAGAGTTCTATCCGGGCGGCGGCGGCCTGTATTCGACGGCGGGCGACTATCTGACATTTCTGCGCATGTTGCTGTCGCACGGCACTGCCGGCGAAAGAGTTGTTCTGCAAAAGCACACCGTCGCCACGATGCTGCAGAACCATATCGGCAAGCTGTCGGTGGAGCCGATGCAATCGGCGGTGCCCACGTCATCGAACGACGTGGAACTGTTCCCGGGCATCCCGAAGAAGTGGGGGCTCAGTTTTCTGATCAACACGGAGCCGGTGCCGAACGGTCGGGCCGCCAACAGCGTTGCGTGGGCTGGTCTCTATAATACCTATTACTGGCTCGATCCGAGCAGGAAAGTCGCCGGAGTATTGATGGCGCAAGTGCTGCCATTTGCTGACGGGGCGGTTCTGGATCTGCTCGCGCGCTTTGAGGATCGGATTTACGGCACTATTTGACATAAGACAAATTTACAGGTTTGCAACTTGACCGCCTGGGGTGGTGGTTTGATATTGGGGTCGTACACGAAAAATTGAGGTCCGATTCATGGTCAGGGCCCAACTCCCTGACTTCCAGGTAATCTTTCGGCGCACCCCCGGGCTTTACCTGCTGCTCGGTACCGATTCCTGTATCTTCGAAGCGACCGACACTTGGCTCCGTCACACCGGGTTTTCCCGTGCTCAGGTGCTCGGGCGCAATCTGTTCGAAATTCTGGAGGACTGCCCGGGCGAACGGGCTGCGAGAGGAATTCGTGAGTTACGCGAGTCATTGTCCCGCGTGCTGCACCTGCGTCGGACGGATGCCGTTTCGGTACATTGCTATTGCGTCCGTCAACGGCAGGATGAACTGCACGAGCGATACTGGACGCTTCTGAACGAGCCGGTGCTCGATCCACACGGACAGGTCGCCTGGATCATCCATAGGGTCCGCGACATGACCGCACTGGTCAATACTGACCGGGAGGAGGTCGAACGCGACGAGATCGCCCGGGAGCAGCAGCTCCTTATCGGCCGATTGCGTGCCGCGAACGAGGAACTGGCGCGGCGGGATTTCTTTCTCGGCGAAAGTGAGCGGCGCCTTGCCATTGCGATGGCCGCTGGCCGCCTCGGCTCATGGGAAATGACGCTGCCGGATCGGACCATGGTCTCCTCGGCATTGCATAAGGCCTGCTACGGCCTCGCACCGCAGGACCCCTTCGCCCATGACGATCTTCGGGCCGCCGTACATCCGGAAGATCGTGACCAGCGCCAGGCAGCTTTGGATGCGGCGCTGCGGCGGGGCGCCGATTACGACGTGGAGTATCGGACGCTTTGGCCTGATGGCAGCACGCACTGGGTGCAGATCCGTGGCCAGGTCATCCGGGGCCCAGATGGCACACCGGAACGGATGGTCGGTGTGTCCCTCGATGTTACGGATCGGAAGCGCACCGAGGAGCTGCTCGAAGCCGGCGTTGCCGAGCGTACGCGCGAACTCGCGCTAGCGAACGCACGGCTCACCGCCGCCATCGCTGAACGCGACGAGGCGGAGCGCGCCTTGCTCCAGGCGCAGCGGCTCGAGGCGATCGGCCAGCTCACCGGCGGGGTGGCCCATGATTTCAATAATCTTCTCGCGGTCGTGGTCGGCAACCTCGAACTGCTCAGGGCCCGAACGCATGATAACTCGGCGCGTCGGCACGTGGAGGCGGCCCTGAGTGCAGCATGGCGCGGGGGGCGACTGACGCAGCAGTTGCTTGCCTATGCGCGGCAGCAACGGCTAGCTCCGGAGCCGGTCGATCTGAATGCACTGATTGCCGGCATGCAAACCCTTCTGGAGCACAGCCTGGGCGGCCTGATCCAGGTCGAATTCGATCTCGTCCCTGGATTGTGGCCTGCAAGTACCGATGTTTCGCAGCTTGAAATGGTGCTGCTCAATCTTGCCATCAACGCACGGGACGCGATGCCCGATGGCGGTACGCTCCGCATCGCCACCGGCAATGCTGACGAACGGAACGATCTCCCTCCGGAGCTTGTGGCGGGCGATTACGTGAAAATCACTGTCAGCGATACCGGAACGGGAATGACCCCCGACGTGATGGAGCGTGCATTCGAACCGTTCTTCACCACGAAGGGGATCGGCAAGGGCAGCGGACTCGGATTGGCCCAGGCTTATGGAGTGGCCCGCCAGTGCGGGGGGACCGTGCGGCTGCATAGCCGCCCTGGCGCCGGTACTGTCGTCGAGGTGTTCCTGCCGCGTGCGGAACACTCCGCAAGCAGCAAGCCGGTGAAGGTGTCATCCCAGCATAACCACCATCCCACATCTCGGTTGCGGCTGCTCGTGCTGGACGACGAGCCGGATGTCCGGGCCATTACCTGCGAACTGCTGGTCGACGCGGGGTACCGGATAGAAGGGGCGGATAGCGGATCAGAAGCTCTGACCCTGTTTTCCCTGCGTCCGTTCGACATCGCGGTGGTCGATTATGCGATGCCGGGGATGTCCGGCACGGAATTCGTGCGCCTGGCACGGGAAATCCAGCCAAAGCTGCGCGTGCTTTTCACCACCGGCAATCCGGAAATGGTCAGACAGAATGACCTGACTCCTGCCGATCGGATGTTGAGCAAGCCGTATGGCCAGGCCGACCTGCTGAGCGCACTCGGCAGCTTCGACACCGCCTGATCCGGGCTTATCGTCATACCGGCAGCGGCGCCGCTTTCATGCGTTCCATGGCAAAGCGGCTCGTCACGTTTCGCAGCGGGACCGCCGCGATCAGCCGACGGTAGAAAACGTCATATGCGGCAATATCAGATACAACGACATGTAAGAGGTAATCGACGTCTCCGCTCATCCGCCACGCATCGACGATCTCGTCCATGCTCGCCACCACCGTCGCAAACCGCTCCAGCCACTCGCTGGAATGGTCGGCTGTTTCGACCGCGACGAACGCCGAGACGGGCAGGCCCACCTTGACCGGGTCCAGCACAGCTACGCGTCCGATAATGATCCCGGCCTGCTCCATGCGGCGGATGCGTTTCCAGCACGGTGTCGGCGTCAGTCCCACCCGGCCGGCGATTTCAGCCAACGACAGCGATGCATCTGCCGCCAGCAGGCGAAGAATTTCTCGATCGAGACGATCCATATCCTTGTCAATCGCCATAATGGAATTCCCTGCGCCGCTCGAGCCCGGTTACCTGCCCCAAGGAAAAATCCTACTCCCTCAGCACGGGAAGGCGCGAAAAATCCGACTTGGGGCGTCCAGTTCATCTTGTGCGTCCACGATCGCCAGCTCGCGCGCACCGGCCTCCGCCGTCCGGCGCAGCACGCCGTACACGGATGACCCGGCTGCTTCCAAAGCCACTGCGGCACTGCCCTGCCGCAACCGATGAAACAGAAACAGGGCGGCCATGATATCGCCGGTACCGTTCAGTTCCAGGGGCAGCAGCGGCGTCCGCAGCAGATGAAACTGCCCGTTCTCGGCCACCAGCATGTCAATGGCATCCGCCGGCGTCGCCTCGGTGCGGAGACTGGTCACCAGCAAGCTGCGCGGACCGTCCGGCCGCAGCCGTGCGGCCAGCGTGCTGGCCGCTTCCTTCGCGCCGGCCAGCGTGGCGCAGGAGATGCCTGTCAGCAGCTCGATCTCGAACCGGTTGGGACACGCCATGTCGGCGGCCGGAAGCGCCATGTCGCGCATGAACTCGGCGATGCCGGGGCGCACATAAACCCCATCCCGCTCGTCGCCGATCACCGGATCGCAGCAATAGAGCGCCCGCGGATTGGCCGCGCGCACGCGGGCGACGGCGTCCAGGACCGACTCCCCGATCCCGCGATCGCCCATGTAACCGGACAGCACGGCGTCGCAGGACGGCAGGATACCGCGCGCCTCCACACCATCCACCAGCTTATGCACCATGTCGCCGCTGAAGACCTGGCCGGTCCAGTGGCCGTAGCCGGTGTGATTTGAGAACTGCACGGTGTTGATCGCCCAGACCTCTGCGCCGAGCCGTTGCAGCGGAAACATGGCGCTGGCATTGCCGACATGGCCGTAGGCAACCCAGGACTGGATCGACAGGATATTCATTCCGGTCGTGCGACTATCCGCTCCTGGCCCCCCATGTACGGCCACAGAGCGGCGGGCACCAGGATCGAGCCATCGGCCTGCTGGTGGTTTTCCATCACTGCGATCAGCGCCCGCCCGATCGCCACGCCGGAGCCGTTCAAGGTGTGAACATGGGCCACCGATTTCCCGTCGGTGGTGCGAAAGCGGGCGTTCATGCGCCGCGCCTGGAACTCCCGCGTGTTGGAACAGGAACTGATTTCCCGCCACGCTTGCTGCCCGGGAAGCCAGACTTCCAGGTCGAAGGTTTTCGCCGCGCCGAACCCGGTGTCGCCGGACGCGAGGACGACGCGACGGTATGGCAGTTCAAGCAGCCGCAGCACCTTTTCCGCGCACCCGGTCATGCGCTCGTGCTCGGCGACGCTATGGTCGGGATGCGTGATGGACACCAGCTCCACCTTGTAGAACTGGTGCTGGCGAAGCATGCCGCGCGTATCCCGCCCCGCTGCTCCCGCCTCGCTGCGGAAGCACGGCGTCAGCGCGGTCACCCGCCATGGCAGCTCGCGTTCCGGGATGATCTCGGCCATTGCCAGGGCGGTCAGCGGCACCTCGGCGGTGGGGATCAGCCAGCGACCGTCCGTGGTGCGGAACATCGTGTCGCCGAACTTGGGCAGCTTGTCGGTGCCGTACGCGGTCGCGTCGTTCACCAGTAGCGGGACGGAGACTTCGCGATAACCATGCTCGCGCGTGTGCAGGTCGATCATGAACTGGCCGAGCGCCCGTTCCAGCCGCGCCAGCGGGCCCTGCAACAGCGTGAACCGCGTGCCCGCCAATTTCGCCGCTCCGGCGAAGTCCATCAGGCCGGAGGCTTCCCCCAGCTCGAAATGCTGTTTCGGCTGAAACCCGAGGTCACGCGGTGTTCCGTGCTGCGCCAGCACGACGTTGGCAGCTTCATCCTCGCCGTCCGGCACATCGGCATCCAGCCGGTTCGGCAGCACTTCAAGCAGGCGCGTGATCTGGTCATCGAGTGCAGCGGCCTGGCGTTCCAGTGTTTCGGTCTCCGCGCGGAGGCTCGCGGCTTCGGCTTCCAGCAGCGCGGTGTCTTCGCCGCTGCGCTTCTTCTGCCCGATCGTCCGCGCCAGTGCATTGCGGCGGGCCTGCAGTTCCTGGAATCCTGTCTGGGCAGCACGGCGTTCATTATCGCGGGCAAGTATTTCGGGTGAAACTGGCGGCAACCCGCGTCGCGCCATCGCCGCGTCGAAGCCGGTGGGATCGGCGCGAATGGCACGGATATCGTGCATCTCAGGGTTCCACCGGTTTCCGCTCCACCATGCGCGCCGACACGACGGAGATTTCGTACAGCAGGATCAGCGGCAGCGCGAGGCTGCACTGGGTGATGACGTCGGGCGGTGCCAGGATGGCCGCGATGACGAACATGCCGACATACGCATAGCGGCGGAATCGGCCGAGACCCTTGGAACTGACGATCCCCACCTTGGCCAGCAAGGTCAGCAGCACGGGAAGCTGGAACGTGATGCCGAACGCGAAGATCAGTTTCATGACCAGGTCGAGATATTCGCTTACCCTCGGCATCAGCTCGATCGGCACACCGCCACCGCCGGTTGGCGACTGAAAGCTGGCGAAGAACCGCCAGGCGAACGGGAACACCACGAAGTAAGCCAGTGCCGCGCCCATCACGAACAGCACCGGGCTGGAGATCAGGAACGGCAGCAGCGCCCGTTTCTCGCTGCGGTACAGTCCGGGTGCGATAAACAGCCACAGTTGCGCGGCGATGATCGGAAATCCCAGGAACAATCCACCAAACATCGCCAGCTTGATCTTGGTGAAAAACACCTCGTAAAGCTGCGTATAGATCAGGTGCGGCGTTGGCATGCCTTGTTGCTCGAGCACCCGCGCCAGCGGCTTGGCCAGGAAGAAAAAGATATCGCCCGAAAAGAAATAGCAGACCCCGAACGCCACCAGGAAGGCCGCCATCGCAAACATCAGCCGGCGACGCAGCTCCATCAAGTGATCGAGCAGCGGCATAGGCTTGTCGTTGATGGGATCGTCTATCTGTTCGATATGGTCCACATTCGTTCCGGATAATCAGGATGTTGTGCCGGGATCAGAGCGCGCCGCGCGATCGCGCCAGCGCGACGACCGAGGGGGGAACGAAGGCAGGTGCCTCGATGGTGTCCTGGCCGATTACATCGGCAGCGGCCTGCGGCGGTATGAACGCTGGGGCCGACGGCTGGACCGCGTCTGTTGCACCTGCGGTCATGCCGGGTTCGGGCTGACGCTCGAGCTCGGCAACTGCGGCGCCGCCCACGGGCTCGGTTGCGAAATCGCCGGTAGTTTCAGGGCTGACAATCGGATCGAGCGGATTGGACGCGAAGGTGTCGCGCAGCGAATGGTCAGGATCGACCGTCGTCTCCACCATCGACTTGATGTCGAAATTGCGGATCTGGTTGATCTGGTCGCGCACCTCGCCCAGGTTCGCTTCGCGCACCATTTCGTCCACATGGGTCTGGAACTCCGACGCCATGCGGCGTGCCTTCTTGATCCATCCGGTTACCGCCCGGATTGCTACAGGCATGTCCTTTGGGCCGATCGCGATAAGCGCGACGACGGCAATGACGGCAAATTCTGACCACGCGAAATCGAACATGTCGGGAAATCGGCTCCTGCCGGCTAGCTAGCAGGAAATGCCTCTAGCGGAAACACGGTCGCGGTGAAGATCAGGCAAGGCTGCCAGCCTGCCGGTCGTCTTCGTCCGGAGCAGCCTCGACGGAAGCGGCTTCGGCGACCGGGGCGGCGGGCTCGGTCAACAGATCCTCCCGCCGTGGCAGGTCGCGCAGGTCCGTCAGCCCGAACTGGGCCAGGAAGGTTGGCGTCGTACCCCACAAGGCCGGCCGACCCGGCACCTCCTTCCGGCCTCGCGGCGCGATCAGACCGGCTTCCAGCAACGCGTCCAGCGTCTGCTGCGACAGGCTGGCACCACGGATCTCCTCGATCTCGGGCCGTGTCACCGGCTGGTGGTAGGCGACGATCGCCAGGGTTTCCATGGCCGCGCGCGGCAACCGCCGGGGCACCTCCACCACCTTGCGCAGCAAGGGCGCGAGATCGGGGGCCGTGCGGAACATCACGCCGCCCGCCGCGTCGACCAGTTCGACCCCGCGTCCGGCGTAGTGCGTCCGCAGCGCCGCGATCACCGCCTCCACGTCGGCTTCGTCCGGCAGAAGCTGGCCGAGCCGCCGCAGGGTCACCGGCTCGGCCGATGCGAACAGGAGTGCCTCAGCCAGCCGCAGCCATTCCGGCGCGATCGCCGGTGGAATTGCCGGGAGGATCTCCTGGGGGATCGGGGGCGGCTCGGGCGCTTCGTCGTTCATGTCCCCGGCCATCTCCCCGGCCATGCTCCTCGGCCTACAAGAATGGGACCAAACATATGCTCCTGCCGCAGGTTCACGGCGCCGCTGCGGGCCATTTCCAGGCCGGCCAGAAGCGTGCTTGCCAGCGCGGCGCGGCGCTCGATCGTGCCGCTCAGGCGCTCGGGCAGGAAGCGCTCCAGGCTGGCCCAGTCGGGCAGACTGCCGAGCAGTGCACCAAACCGGGCGAGGGCATCCCGGACCGTCCAGATCGTCAGCGGCTTCGGCCGGTAGCGCCGCTTCCGTGCGCCGCGCCCGATCGCCGCCAGATACGCGCGCAACAGGCCTGGCACGTCGACAACGGTGCGGGAGCGATCGATCGCCGTGTGGTCTTCCGGCATGCCGCGGGCGAACACGGTCTGCCCAAGCACCGGGCGTGCACCAAGCCACAGCGCCGCCGCGCGAATCGCCTGCAGGTCGCGCAGCCGGGCGGCGAGCACCTCGGCCGCCTGCTCGGCCTCGTCCTCGGCCGCGCTGTCCTCGGGCAGCAGCAGTCGCGATTTGAGCCAGGTGAGCCAGGCGGCCATGACCAGCCAGTCCGCCGCCAGCTCCAGCCGCACACGGCGCGCGCCTTCGATGACCGCGAGATATTGCTCCACCAGCGCCAGGATGGAGATGCGGGCAAGATCGACCTTTTGGGCACGCGCCAGCTCGAGCAGCAGATCGAGCGGGCCGTCGAACCCATCCAGATGGACCACCAGAGCGTCCAAAGGGATATCGTCCGAGGGGATATTGTCCGGGGGGATATCGTCCGGGGGCATGTCAGAGGAATCGCTCATGCAACTGCACACCGACATCGTGGCCGGACAACATCAATATCAGGCGCAGTCCCCACGGGATGACCGCCCCCAAGGCCTGATGGAACGGGTCGAAACGGATACCGAACTGCTGCAGCAGGTTCGGCAGCAGAAACACCACCAGAAGGACGACCAGAATACCCGCACGTTCCACCTGCGCCCACGCACGCGCCATGCCAAGTGGCAGCAATCCCACTGCGATCCGCCCTCCATCCAGCGGCGGAATCGGGATCAGGTTGAACAGCCCCAGCACCAGATTGCTGAGGATGAAATAGAACAGGAACGTGCCGACGATCGGGTGCTGGTACAGCACGGCATCCAGGTACGCGCCCACTCCCGGCATCACGAGGCTGGGCCGCGGCAGCAGGACCGCACCGATCCATGCCAGCAGGAAATTCATTGCTGGCCCCGCCGCGGCGACGATCATCATGCCCCGGCGGGGATCACGGAATTTCCACGCCGAGACCGGCACCGGCTTGGCCCAGCCGAACATGAACTGAACATTGTGCCAGACCAGGAGCTGAAAGATCAGCAGGAAGCCGGGCAGCAGGATCGTCCCGACCCGGTCCACATGTGCCAGCGGGTTCAGCGACAGGCGTCCGGCCTGGCGGGCTGTATCGTCGCCCAGAGCCAGCGCGGCATATCCATGCGCCGCTTCGTGCAAGGTGATCGCCAGGATCGCCGGTACGACAGCCAATACGAGTTGCAGGACAAACTGGTTCACGCGAGCAGCCGGTCCCGCTCGGCCAGTAACGCCGCGGCATCCAGTTGCGTCCGCCGGGCGCGCACCCGGGACCGCGCCGCATCGATCCGGTGCGCGACGGCCGGCGAAAGTTCAGGGCAGACCTCGAGCAGGGCCGCGCTCGGCGCCAGCTCGCCGGTACAGTAAAGCGCCAGATCGCATCCGGCAGCCAGCGCCTGCCTCGCCAAATCGGCCGGGGAGCCCGACAGGGCCCGCATCGCCAGATCGTCGGTCACCAGAACCCCCGCAAATCCAATCTTCCCCCGGATGATCGTGCCGATAACGGTCGGGGACAGCGTGGCAGGCAATCCAGGGTCCCAGGCCGGATAAAGAATATGCGCCGTCATGAGCCAAGGCAGCCCGGCATTCAAGGCAAAGGCTTCCAGATCGGCCTGCAGATCATCGGTTTCGACGACCGGCAGATCCTCGTGGCTGTCCACCTGGGCGCGGCCATGCCCGGGGGCATGCTTGCCGACCGGTTGCACCCCGGCGGCCATCAGGCCATTGGCCATCTCCTGCCCCAGCCGGGCGACGATGCCGGGGTCCACATGAAACGCCCGGTCACCGATCGCGCTGGACGCGCCGGGAATCGCGCGATCCAGCACGGGCACGGTGACCACGTCGAACCCCGCAGCGGCGCATTCAACGCCAATGAGCGCGCCATTCAGCCAGGCCGCCCGCAACCCAGCGTCCGGCGAGCGATCGAACAGCCGGCCGACAGATGCCGCCGGCGGATGGACCAGCCAATGAGGCGGACGCAATCGGGCGACGCGCCCGCCCTCCTGGTCGATCATCAGCAAGGCGTCGTCGGGAAGCGCCTGGCGCAGAGCGCGCATCAGCGTCGCGAGCTGGCCGGGATCGCGGATATTGCGGGCAAACAGGATCACGCCGCACGGCGGGTTGGCCGTGAAAAGCGACTTTTCCTCCGGTAGAAGCACCGGCCCGCCAATTCCGACGATCGCCGCTTTCATTCAGTCCTGGCCTGACCCGCAGACCCGGAGGCGGTGGATGCGGACCGTTCAACGGCGCGTGACGTCATCGCCGTGAGAGCGGGGAAGGCGCCGGCGGGCATGGATCGCCGCTTTCGCGGCGATGACGGCAACGGGCGCGGCGATGACGGCAACGGGCGCGGCGATGACGGCAACGGGCCTAGCGATGACGAGAGCAATGCACCTAGCGTCGAAC
>DATDIC010000344.1:0-12343 GCA_036521275.1 Acetobacteraceae bacterium | reverse complement strand
CCTTGGAGCTGATCGCCCGGGCTGCCGACGGCTCCGTGCGGGACGGGCTGTCGCTGCTGGACCAGGCGATTGCCCAGAACGAGGGCGCAGTCACCGCAGCGCAAGTGGCGGAGATGCTGGGTCTTACTGACCGCGATGCGGTGTTCGACCTGCTGGAGGCGGTGCTGGCCGGCAAGCCCGCTGCCGCCCTGGCGATCACCGAACGGGCGCACGAGCATGGCGCCGATCTTGGCACGATGCTGGCCGACCTATTGGAGCTTGTGCACACGCTGGCACGGCTGAAATCGATTCCCGGCCTGCGGGACAGCCCCGAGCTGCCGGAGGCGGAACGCACCCGCGGTGCCGAGCTGGCGGAGCGGATTTCCGTGCCGGCGCTCGGCCGAGCCTGGCAGATGCTGCTGAAGGGCGTCGCCGAAGTGGAAACCGCACCGGACCGGCGAGCCGCCGCGGAGATGGTGCTGATCCGCCTGTGCCATGTCAGCGACCTGCCCTCTCCGGCTGATCTGGTGCGCAAGCTGACGGCAACCGGCGGGGCGCCGCCAACGGGCTCGGCCCAGCCAGGGCCATCGGGTCCGAACGGTGGCAGCACCATGCGGGCGGTGGCAGGAGGCGGCAACGTGGCGCAGCCATCGGCGGCGGCGGCCCGGCCCATGCCGGCAAGCTTCCGCGATGTGGCCGCGCTGGTCGCGGAGCGGCGGGAGGCATTGCTGCACGCACATCTTGTGCATTCGGTGCACCTGGTCCGGTATGCACCGCCGGTGATGGAGCTGCGGCCGGAGCCGGCGGCACCGCGCGATCTTGCCGCGCGGCTGGCGGCTTTGCTGCAGGAAGCGACCGGCAGCCGCTGGACCATTGCAATGTCCGCCGAGCCGGGTGAACCCACGCTGGCCGAGCAGGGCAACCAGGCAGACGCGGGCCGGCGCGCGGCGGCCGCGGAGCATCCGCTGGTGCGGGCGATCCTGGAGGCGTTTCCCGGTGCGCGGATCGACGCTGTGCACGAGACCGAGACGGATGCCTATGGGCTGCCGGTTTCGCCGGAGCCGGTCGAGGATGTCATGTCCCTGGCGGAGGACGAGGAATGAAGAATCTCTCTGGCCTGATGAAGCAGGCCCAGCAGATGCAGGAACGCATGCAGGAGATGCAGACGAAGCTGGAGGGCATGGAGACGGAAGGGGTCTCGGGCGCCGGGCTGGTGAAGGTGACACTGAATGGAAAGGGCGACATGAAGCGGGTGTCGATCGACCCGAAGCTGGTCGATCCGGCGGATATCGAGATGCTGGAAGACCTGATCCTGGCGGCGCACACCGACGCGAAGCGCAAAGTGGAGGCGGCGACGGCGGCGGAGATGCAGAAGGTAACGGCGGGGATGCCGCTGCCACCAGGGATGAAGCTGCCGTTCTGACAGATATCGGTCGCCATTGAATTGTTTGCTGGATTGATCGGTCTCGATGGGCGGTCCTGAAGTCGAACGGCTGATCGCGCTGTTGGCGAAGCTGCCGGGGCTCGGCCCGCGCAGTGCCCGTCGGGCGGCGCTGAAGCTGCTGCAGCAGCCGGAAACCCGCATGCTGCCGCTCGCCGCCGCGTTGACCGACGCCGCCGATGCGGTGAAACCCTGCTCTGTTTGCGGCAACCTGGACAGTTGCGATCCATGCTCGATTTGCGTCGACCCCGACCGAGACCAGTCGGTGATCTGCGTGGTCGAGACGGTGGGGGATCTCTGGGCGCTGGAGCGCGTGGGCGTGCATCGCGGGCTGTATCACGTGCTGGGCGGTACGCTGTCGGCGCTGGGCGGCACCGGACCCGAGGACCTGAACGCCGCTTCGTTGCTGGCACGCGTCGCCGCCGGACGGGTCACCGAAGTGATCCTGGCGCTCGCGGCGACCGTGGATGGGGCGACCACGGCACACTGGTTGAGCGACCGGCTGCGTCCGTTCAAGATCGCGGTCACCCGGTTGGCACAGGGAGTGCCGATCGGCGGCGCCTTGGACGTGCTGGATGACGGCACCCTGGCCGCCGCCATGCGCGCCCGCCGGCCCTGACGCGGATCGCTCGGTGACGCTGTCCCGACGGGCTCTGGTCCATCTGGTTGGCAAGGCGGGTGGTATCGCCGCAGCGTATCGCACGATGTCCGCGATGGGCCTGCTGCCCGTTCCGGATGCCTATGCCGGGCCGCCCACTATCCCGCCGGGAAACGGGCGGCAGGTGGTGATCATCGGCGCCGGCATCGCCGGAATGGTGCTGGGGCTGGAGCTGGAACGCGCCGGCTACGCACCGCTGATCCTGGAGGCTCGTACGCGACCGGGCGGCCGCAACTGGTCGCTGCGCGGCGGGGATACGGTAGTGGAAACCGGCAGTGTCCAGCATGTTTCCTGGGACGCTGCCCCGCACCTCTATTTCAATCCGGGTCCGTCACGCATTCCATATCATCATGAGGGGATACTTTCTTATTGCCGCGAGCTGGGCGTCCAGCTTGAGGTGATGTGCAACGATAATCGCGGCGCGCTGCTGCAGGATGACGCTGCGTTCGGCGGCACACCGCAACTGAATCGGC
The DNA here is from genome assembly GCA_036521275.1 of Acetobacteraceae bacterium. Taxonomy (GTDB): domain Bacteria; phylum Pseudomonadota; class Alphaproteobacteria; order Acetobacterales; family Acetobacteraceae; genus DATDIC01. Next base: position 9,792 of record DATDIC010000344.1, on the reverse strand, counting down.
GCGTGGTGAACGATTCCCGCGGCTATGTCGCCGAGCTGGCGGCGAAAGCGATGGACCAGGCGGCACTCGATGGTCCTGTCACGCCGGAGGACAAGGAGCGCCTGCGTGCGTTCCTGCGGGCGTTTGGGGCGCTGGACCGCGACCTGGCATATCGCGGCTCAAGCCGCGCGGGCTGGGCGGCGGCGCCGGGTGGCGGCATGGACTCCGGCCGGGCGAACGCGCCGCTCGATCTGCGGGCGATCGTGGCGTCGGATTTCTGGCAGGGTCCGATGCAGTTCGGCGAATTCTCCGACATGGCAGCGACAATGGTGCAACCGGTCGGCGGCATGGGCCGGATCGGCGAGGCATTCGGGCGCCGCTTGCACCGGCGCATCCGGTTCGGGGCGGAAATAACCGAGTTGCGGCGCACCGGCTCCGGCGCGCAGATCGTCTGGCGGGACGCACGCGGTGCGCGGCATTCGCTGGCGACACGGCTGCTGGTGATAACGGTGCCGTTCCCCGTGCTGCGTGGCATCACCGCGGATTTTTCTCCGGCCGTGCGCGCTGCGATCGCGGCGGTGGACTATGTGCCGGCGGGAAAGGTGGCGTTCCAGGCAGAGCGACGGTTCTGGGAACTGGACCACCAGATCTATGGCGGGATTTCCTGGACCAGCCGCGACATTACGCAGATCTGGTACCCGACGGCTGGGTTGCAGCAGAAAAAGGGTATCCTGGTCGGCGGCTATATCTGGTCGGATACGTTGGGCGAGGCGTTCGCGGCCAAGCCGCCGGCGCAACGGATCGCCGACGCGCTGGCGGATGGTGAACGGATGCATCCGACTTACCGGCGCTGGCTGGGCAAAGGCGTTGCGGTGGCGTGGAAGAACATCCCGTTCACCGGCTCAGCGTGGGCGGAATGGAGCGGTGACGCGCGCGCGGCGCATTATCCGGTCCTGCTGGCCGGAGATGGCCCGTTCCTGTTTGCCGGCGAGCATATGTCCTGGATCACCGGGTGGCAGGAAGGCGCGGTACGGTCGGCGCATGTTGCGCTGGCGGAGGTTGGACGGCGGATGGCAGCCTGATCACTGGAGCTTTTCAACGCTGCGGCACTGTTACGGCCCCCGGCCGCAACGCGAGCGTCGCGCCCGGCGCCAGCGACTTCACCCGTCCATCGCACTGCACCGGCACAGTGGCGGCATTGGCGGCATCCGAGCGCATACGCAGCACGGTACCGTCCCATTCCAGCCGCAACAAGGCGCCACGCTGCCGCAGGCCAAGTCTCACCGGTCCCAGTCCAGGCGGCGGGGCCGGCGACAACGTCACCCCTTCCCGCCGCAGATGCAGTCCCAGGTAGTGCCGCTGCAGCACGTCCAGCGTCCCGGACATTGCGCCTAGATGCAGGCCCTCCTCGGCACTGGTGCTGTTGGAAACATCCAGGTCGATGCACAAGCTGCGCTGGAAGAAGGTCCAGGACGCCCGGGGGTCCAGCCGCGCCAGCGCGCCGGCGCACACCACCCGCGACAGGCTCGATTCATGCGATATGCGGTCGAGGTAATAGAATGCCGTCCGTCGCAATTGCGTCTTGTCCATCGGATAGCCCATCTCCCGGACCTGCGCGATCAGCTCTTCGGGTTCCAGAAGATACAGCAGCATCAGCACATCAGCCTGCTTCGTGACTTGATATGCATTCACCGTGTCGCCGCGGGCCTCCAGCATCCAGTCCAGGCGGTCGTTCGGATGCTGCGCGGCGAATGCCGGCCCGTCGAACGGCTTCAGCCGGTCGAAGCCGGCAAACTGGCTCAGCACGCCGTCACGGTGAAGACACAGACGAAGTCGCCGTGCGACGCGATCCCAATGGGCAATCTCGCCCGCACTGACATTCAACGCGCGTGTCAGCTCCTGGCGAAGGCCCGGCGGCAGCAGATCCAGCACCTCGCAGGCACGGCGCAGGGTCAGCGCCGCCATCACGTTGGTATAGGCGTTGTTGTCGAGCCCGGGACGCGCACTGCCGGGATAGGCGTTATGATACTCGTCCGGCCCGATCACGCCACATATGTCGTAGCGGTCGTCCCGCGGATCGTGCTGCGCGATCGAAACCCAGAACCGAGCGATTTCGATGATCATCTCGGCGCCGTACTCGGCCAGAAAGGAATCATCGCCGGTCGCCAGATAGTAATACCAGATATTATGCGCGATCGCCGCGCCGATATGACGCTGCAAACGAGTGTGATCGGGCATCCAGCGACGGGAGAGCGGGTTGGGCTGAAAGCGCGGCGTCTCCTCGGCGCCGGTCGTGGCGCTGCGCCAGGGAAACATCGCACCGGCATACCCGGCCGCCAGGGCAGCGCGGCGAGCCTCTGCCAGACGGCGATACCGATACAGCAGGATGCCGCGCGCAATCTCTGGAAAGCGGTGATTCAGGAACGGAAACGCGAATATCTCGTCCCAGAATATCTGGCCGTGATAGGCTTCTTGCCAGCCGCGCGAGGGCAGGCCGACATCTACCTGCGCGCTGTGCGGCGACAGCGTTTGCAGCAGATGGAACACATGGAACGAAGTGGCCCGTTGCAGCTCCGCGTCATCGATCTCCATCGCCACGCGGTCCCACAGACGCCGCCACGACGCTGCTTGCTCCTGGCGCAGCACATCGAACCGTGGCGCATCGGCGATGACGGCCTGTGCCGCCTCGTCCGGCGCCGCGACGGCGGGATCGCGATAGGTCACGATGGACGCCGTCTTCTCGACAGTCAGCGCGGCGCCGGCTGCGACCGTGCAGGACGAATGCTCGGAAATCAGCCCGCCATCTTGCCGGATTTCCCCGTCGGTCGGCCGATCGGGTCGCAACCGGGTGGCCACCGTCGCCTCGATGCCGGACTGCCGGGTGCGCACGGCCAGCAACAATGTGTGGTCGTCAAGCCCAGCGGCCCGGATGACGTCCAGATGCCGGTAACCCGGAAGACTATGGCGGTCCGTATTGTGGTTGGTAACCGTACCGTCGATCGCCGTGCGCAATTCCAGCACGCCGGACCAGTCTTCCGGTGTCAGCTCCAGGCGCAGCGCGGCCAGCGAGGGCCGCACCATGCTGACCAGGCGCTGCTCGCGAAACCGGATCAGGCGGCCCGCCGCATCCCGGACCAGCGCGCGGCGCTCCACCAGGCCGCCCGCCATGTCAAGGTGATGGCAGTAGTTCAGCACCTCGCATCGTTGCAGCGAGAACCATTCGGTGTCCCCCTGCACCCGAAACTGCAATGGCAGCCAATTGGGCAGGTTGACCAGGGAATCGTGCCCGAGAGTCTCGCCGTCCAGCGACAGAATGCGTCGGTTATAGCAGGCGGCGTGATAGGTGCCTGGATAGTGGCAGGCATTCTCGCCTTCCACCTCGATCGGGGTTGCGCGCACGAACAGCACGCCGTTGCCAAGCGCAAACAGCGATCCCCGCCGCCGCTCGTCGGCGGGATCGTAGCTATCGAATGTAATCTGCATCGACATGGCGGGATCAGAGGATACGAAACGCTGCTGCCAGGCGCGGGATCAGCGCCTCGATTGCCGGGCGTGTCGGATAGGCTTCCTGCGAGCCATACGCAGTCACCGCGCAATGCGAGGCGGCCGTCGCGAACAGCAGCGCCTGGTCCGGCGACTGCCGTTCCAGGAGCGCCACGCCGAGCGCACCGGTGAAGGCGTCACCGGCCCCCGTGCTGTCCACCACATTCACCGGCGTGGGCGGCACGTGAACCACGCACCCGGCAAACGCGCCCACGCAGCCGCCGTCGCCAAGCTTCACGCACACCAGCGAAACACCTTCCCCGGCAAGCGCGACGGCCGCTGCGGCGGCGCCGTCCACAGTGTCGGTGGCAATGCCGGTCAGCGCCGCGGCTTCACGCGCATCGGGGCTGAGCGCATCGACCCCGGCCAGCAATGCGCGATCGGCCCGGTCTGGCGGCGCCGGGTCGAGCACCACCCGCAGGCCTCTCGCGCGGCCAGCGGCGACAAGCCTGGCGGTGACGCCCGGCATGATCTCGCAATCAGCGGTCAATATCGAACCCGGCGCAGCACCCTCAATCACGGCGAGCGCATCCGCGACCGCCGCCTCGTCCCAGGCGTCGTTCGCGTTGGCAGCGAGCAAAATGCTCTTCTTCCCGTCCGGCGGCACCGCAATCATCGAGACCGCTGTCGGCGTCTCCCGTGCGGTGGTGACATGGTCCAGTGCCAGCCCGGCGCGGGACAGCGGCGCCAACGCCTGCGAGCGCAACTCGTCGTCCCCGACCCGGCCCAGAAGCCGGACCGGGTGGCCGAGCCGATGGGCCAGAAAAGCCCGGTTGGCGGCCTTGCCGCCGCCAAGCCGGACGAAATCGGAGCCCAGCAATGTCTCCCCGGCCTGCAGGGGGCGCGGGACGCGGAACTGGAAGTCCGCATTGATGCTGCCGACCGACAGCAAGACAGGGGTATCGAACCGGTCCATTCGGGGCTTTCCAGAACCGCGGGGTCGCCACGGAAGTGAGTTGCCAATCCCAGAATGGAATGGATGGCAGGGTCACGCCGACGAGAGCGGAAGTCCGCGCGCCGTTACGCTGACCGACAGACTTGCCGTTTAGTTACGGACGACAATGCACGCCGGGCCCTGCTGCGCCCTGTCAGCTCGCCTTGCCCACCTTCAGCCCGCGCAGGAAGTTAGCCCGTGCCAACGCTCCGGCAACGACATAGCTGTGATCGGACCCGGTGGTGATGAAGCGCGCGCCCATCCCGACATACCGCCGCGCGTCCTCGTCGCCGTTGATCCCGCCCATGCCCAGCACCTTCCCGTGCTTGCGACAGGCGGAACCCACCTCGGCATAAGCGTCGATCAGCTTCTCATGCCCCATCTGGCCGGCCACCCCGAGCGCGGAGGTCAGGTCGAAGCTGCCGATCAACAACACATCGATGCCGTCCACCGCAGCGATGTGCTCGGCGTTCTCCACCGCTTCGGGGCTCTCGATCATGACGACGGTAAGTATTTCGCCATTGATCGCCGCCTGCGCCTCGGCCACCGCCGGCGGTTCATAGCCGTACACGGCAGGCGGGCCGCCCCAGCTCCGGTGTCCCTGCGGCGGGTAGCGGAACGCGTCAGCGATGTGGCGCGCCTGCTTTGCCGTATCGACGTGCGGGATGATAATCCCCAGCGCTCCGTTGTCGAGCAGCCGTGTCGCCTCGTCGATCGCGCCCGAGCACACGCGCACGATCGGCGTGATGCCCGTCGGCAGCGCGGCAAGGCAGAGCTGCGTCGCTTCCTGCACGCTGAACGCACCGTGCTCCATATCGATGAACAGGAAGTCGTGCCCGCCGGACGCGGCGATGGCCGGAGCTGCCACACTGCGCAGATGATACATCCCGAAGCCCAGCGCGATCCCGCCGTCCGCCAGTTTCCGCTTGGTCGTGTTCGTTACGAGCGGCATTGCTTCCTCCGGGTCGGTTCCGCCACCACCGGACCATGTGCAACGCCCGTGGTCAATCAGGGCAATCGCTGGCACCGCCCTCGTTCACCCCAGACAGGCCATGCGGCATCAGAAGTCGCCGCCCGCATTGAAACAGAGACGGACTTGACGCATATCGCCCCCGCGCAACGGAGGGCAAAATGGACGCAGCGACCCGAACGACCCCAAAGGAAAACCCAGCGGAAAACCCGGCGGAAAAACACGATTTCGGCGCCGAGGTCGGTCGCCTGCTGGACCTTGTGGTCCACTCGCTTTACTCCGAGCGCGAAATATTCCTGCGCGAGCTGGTCGCCAACGCCGCCGACGCCACTGACCGGCGGCGGTTCGAATCCCTCACCGACCCAGCCCTCGGTCTGCCCTCCGACGCCAAAATCCGCATCGTCCCGGACAAGCCCGCGCGCAGCCTGCTGGTCGCGGACGACGGCATCGGCATGACCCGCCAGGAGATGATCGACAATCTCGGCACCATCGCCCGTTCCGGCACCCGCGCCTTCGGTGACGCCCTCGCCTCCGCCAAGCCCGAGGACCGACCCAGCCTGATCGGTCAGTTCGGTGTCGGCTTCTATTCCGCCTTCATGGTGGCCGACCGCGTCGAGGTCACCTCCCGCAAGGCCGGTTCCGAGGAAGCCTTCACCTGGGCGTCGGACGGCGCCGGCTCGTTTACCCTGGCGCCGGCCAGCCGCGCCCAGCCCGGCACCGATGTGCTGCTGCACATCAAGTCCGACGCCGAGGACTTCCTCGACCCGACGCGGCTCGAAGCGATCGTCCGCAAATGGGCCGATCACGTCACGCTGCCAGTCACCATCGCCCGCGACGGCAAGGACCAGCCGGCCAACGAGGGCACGGCCCTCTGGCGCAAGCCCAAATCGGAGATGACCGAGCAGTCGCTCAACGCGTTCTACCGCCATCTCGGCCATATCTTCGACACGCCCTGGACCACGCTGCACTGGCGCGCCGAAGGCACGCTGGAATTCTACGCCCTGCTGTTCATCCCCGGCTCCCGCCCGTTCAACGTCCTGGACGAGGATCGCGAGTCCCACATCCGCCTGCACGTCAGGCGCATGTTCATCACCGACAAGGCGGACCTGCTGCCGTCCTGGCTGCGCTTCGTCCAGGGCGTGGTCGATACCGAGGACCTGCCGCTCAATGTCTCGCGCGAGATGCTGCAGACGACCCCGGTGCTCGCCCGCATCCGCAAGGCAGTCACCAGCCGCGTGCTGGCGGAACTGAAGAGCCGGTCCAAGGAAACCGCGGAGTACGACAGGTTCTGGGAAAATTTCGGCGCCGTGCTGAAGGAAGGGGTCTGGGAAGACACCGAGCACCGCACGGAACTCGCCGCCCTGCTGCGTTTCCGATCGTCCCGGCAGGATGGCTGGACCTCGTTGCCCGACTACATCAACCGCATGCAGCCAGGCCAGGACACGATCTATTACCTGCTCGGCGACGATGTCGAGGCGCTGAAGAAATCACCGCAGTTGGAGGGATTTGCCGCGAAGGGGTTCGAGGTTCTGCTGCTGACCGACTCGATCGACCCGTTTTGGCCTGACCGGTTGGGCACCTTCGAAGGCAAGCGCCTCGCCAGCATCACCCAGGCCACCGACGACCTGCACACGCCGGCCGACATGCCCGATATTTCGGTGCTGACCTCAGCCCTGAAATCCGCGCTCGGTGATCAGGTCTCCGACGTGCGGCCGACCGCCCGCCTGACGGATAGCGCCGTGGTGCTCACCTCCAGCGGCAAGGGGCCGGATCTGCACCTGCAACGGATGATGCGCCGCGCCGGCCGCAGTGGTTCCGGTGCTCCTCCGGTGATGGAGGTGAACCCGAAGCACCCGTTGATCGAGGCTCTGGGCCCGCACGCCGGCGACCAGTCGCTGATTGAACAGGCTGCCGCCACGTTGCTCGATCTTGCCCGCGTCCAGGAAGGCGAGTTGCCGAACGACCCGGCCGCCTTCGCGAAACGTGTCACCGGCCTGATGATGGGCGGACTTATGCCGGTGCAGCCGCACGCGTCGTAACTGCTTCTTCACATTCCGCGGCTCGAATAAAATCGCCGGCCGGGATGGTCCCGGCCGGCGAGAACGGAGGTCCTTATGGTGAAGGACCACCACAAGCGCCTGCCGATCATATTGATCTCCTTGATCATCAAAATCAAGGTCATCCGTGTGAATCGGTAGATGCAAGCCCCGGCTGGCTCGTGCCAGCCGGGCGCCTCCGGCAACCCGCGTAAGCCGGGACTCAGGTGCCGGTGCGCAGTGCGATCGCAGGAGCGGCTGGAGTCGGATGGTTCAGGTCGTCGCTCGAGACCACGACAACGCCGCCGTGCGGATGCGGCTCGGCCCTGAAGCATTCACGCGCAATGTCCTCGAGCCGCGGTCGCAGCCTTTCGAATGTATCGCGCAACCGCCACGCCTGGGCGTGGTGGCCTGGACCGGCCCGCTCCAGGGTATCGCGAGAGATGGCACACGCGACGCGCTGCCCATCCGCCTCGATCTCGAAGCTCATACGCTCTCCGTCCCACCGTCCGGGCTCTGAGCGATGTGCCGACGGCACAGAATGCATGATGGAAATCCCCACGCTATCGGCTGTTTGATGACCTTCCGCTGTCACGGCACTCTCTGCTCGCTCGGCGTATATCCCACCCGGGCGAAGGTCATCGCCGCGGCTTCTTTCATTCCTCCGGCTCTCACCCAGGGCAAGCGGTCGAAGCACCGCGTATCGTAGCTGCGCTCGGTTGTCGCATTGACCCGAAACTCCGCCCAGGTAGCGGGCCCGGATAATTCCGCGTCCGCATCGGGCGTGTCGAGCAGGGCATTGCGTTTCGGATGGTGATTCATCGACATCTGGCGGATCAGGACGGCCAGTTGGTCAACCCGCCGCAATCCATCCTCGACCGAGGTCACCGCCTGATAGCTGCCGGTAAACGGGCTCCAGACCTCAAACCTGAAATCGTCCTGTCGAGCGACATCCGGATGCCGGGTGATCTTCAGCGATGGTCTGGCCGTGCGGTCACGATGCCGGTCCGGATAGAGCGCGCTCATGCGGCGGCCGCATCGGGATCGGGCTTGATCTCCAGTTCGACCTCGTCGTCGTCGTCGTCCTCCTCCACCTCCGCCAATTCCTCATCGCTCTCTGCCTCGACCGACGGCTCCTGCTCGGCTTCCACCGGCTCCGGCTTTCGGCTGAAGCGCTTGGGTTCCACCATCGAACGAGCCGGCCGCACCACGCGTGGCGCCACGGGCCGTTGCTCCGCACCGCATTTCGGACAGATCGCGGGGGTTCTGTTCAGGTCGTAGAAGCGTTCGTTGCAAACGTCGCAGGTAGCCTTGGTGCCGAGTTCCGGCCGTCCCATTGATGTCCCCAATCAGGCGACCGTTGCGGTCGCCGCAACAATAAAACCAATGCTTCGCGTAAACAGCGATTTGCGCAGGATTTCTATTTCGCGCCGGAAGATGATTCACCCCAGGCGGAGATATGGCTCAAACTAGATGGGGATTTCCCGCCATATAACCACCAGGCAGGGAAAATAAACTTTGTGCCAGATAGTTGGGGAAACCCCGATTTTACAACCAACCCTGCGCCGATATTCGTTCCAGGCCGATGCTGGACAACGTCATCGCCGGATTCTCATTTCCCGGATTCTCATTTCAATGCTCCACCCACCAAGCCCCGCACGATCTGCCGCTGGAAGCAAAGATACAGCACCAGCACCGGGATCATCGACAGCACGATCCCCGCCGCCATCGCCCCCAAATCGGAATATTCCCGCCCGACAAAGGAAAACAACCCCGCCGGGATCGTCTTCAGCTCGTTATCGTAAATGAAAGAAACCGCGAACAGAAACTCGTTCCACATCCAGATAAAATTCAGCACCCCCAATGAGACCAGCATCGGCCGTGTCAGCGGCAGCAATATCCGCAGGAAGGTCTGCCAGGCCGACGCGCCATCCAGTTGCGCGGCTTCCGAGAGCTCTCCCGGCAGCTCGGCGAAATACCCGCGCAGTACAAACACGCATAGCGACAGATGAAACGCCGTGTAGGGCAGGATCAGCGCCAGGTAGGTATTCAGCACCCCCATGCCCTTCAGCAGCCGGAACAGCGAGGTCAGGGCGATCTGCGGCGGCAGCACCATCCCCATGATCACCAGTGCGAACAACACGCGCTGGCCAAAAAACCGTCGCCGGGCGAACGCGAACCCGATCGGTGCCGCCAGGCACAGCACGAGTGCATCCGAAACCACCGCGACGATCGCGCTGTTCCTGAAATATTGGTGGAACCCGCCCAGGGTCCAGGCGTGCAGGTAATTCACCCATTGCGGCGCCACCGGCAGCGAAAACGCCGAAGCC
>DATDIC010000343.1:0-10071 GCA_036521275.1 Acetobacteraceae bacterium | reverse complement strand
GGCGGAACTGACCAGCAGCGTTACGGAGCGTCCGGTGGACGACAATGCGCATATGCTGCTGCGCTTTGCCAGGGGCGCGCGCGGTGCGTTGTGGACCAGTCAGGTAGCGCCGGGACACGAAAATGCGTTGCGTATCCGCATCTACGGCGAGGCGGGTGGGCTGGCGTGGGAACAGGAATCGCCGGACCGGCTGTTGCATTCGCCGTTCGGTCAGACGTCGCGGGTGATGACGCGCGGAAGTGCGGCCGCTGGGCCGGCCGCGGCGCGGGCCCGCCGCATCCCGGCCGGTCACCCGGAGGGCTACCTGGAAGCGTTCGCCCAGCTCTATCGCGACGCCGCGGAGCTGATCCGGTCGCGGTCCGAGAACCGGGAGGCCAATGCAGATACCGCACTGCTGCCGGACGTGCATGACGGATTGCGTGGAGTCAGATTCATTGAGGCTGCGGTGCGGTCGTCCCGGAACAACGCCACCTGGGTGAAACTGCCGCCAGTGTGACCCGAGCAGCAAGGAGGCACATGCCCCAGCAGCAGTTGGTGATCAAAGTGTGGGACGCGCCCACCCGGCTGTTTCATTGGATCATTGTGGTGCTGGTATTCGCGAGTTGGCTCACGGCGCACGAAGGCTGGCTGGATTGGCACGTCCGCTCCGGTTACTGCATTTTCGCCCTGCTGCTGTTCCGCCTGGTGTGGGGCATCGTCGGCAGCGATACCTCCCGGTTCAGCCGTTTCCTGCGCAGCCCGATTGCCGCTTTTCAGCACCTCGCACAGTTTCACCGGCTGAAGCCGGACAACGAGATCGGCCACAACGCCGCCGGCGGCTGGATGGTGCTGGTGATGCTGGGGGCGCTGCTGGTGCAGGTCGGGACCGGGCTATGCGCGAACGATCAGGTGTCCACGCAGGGGCCTTTTGCCGACAGTGTCGGGCAGGATTGGAGCGACTGGCTGACACATATCCACGTGGTGAATTTCAAGGCAATCGAAGCGCTAGTGATCCTGCATGTCTGCGCGGTATTGGCTTACGCGGTCGCGCGGCGACACAATCTGATCGCGCCGATGATCACCGGGCGAAAGCGTCTGACGGCAGACGCGGTAGCGCCTCGGCTTGCCAGCCCCGCACTGGCGGCTGCCATCGTCGCGGTCGCCGCCAGCACAGTGCTGTTCATAGCATGGTGGTGGGCGCCTATTTAGCCCGGTACTTGTTGTGACAGGCGGTGCAGGTGCCGCCCAGGGTTTTCGCCTGGGCGGTGAAGCCGTCGGTGTCTTCGGCCTTGGCAAGCTGTGACAGCTTCTCGGCGGCGGCGATGAAATTCGCGGCAGCCTGATCGAAGCCGGCGCGGTCTGACCAGATTGCCGGCAGCGCCTTCGTGTTGTGGCCCTGGTCGCTGCCGGCCGGGAAGGTGGTTGGGAACTGTTTCATCCAGCGTGCCATCGCAGCCGCGGGGCTGGCGAATGCCTTCACCGGCACCTGATGGGCGATGCCTTGGTTGATCCCGGTAAAGGTGCCGGACAGCAAGTCCTGCCCGGCCTGACGGGTCTCGATAATATTGAACGCCGGCTCGTCGGCCCGCGCCACGGCCAACGCGCCGGCGGCCGCAAGCACCAGTAAGGCGAGTTTCATTCTATTCATCCTGTTTCCCCTCGCTTATCCCATCCCCCGCCCGCATCTTGCATTGTCCTGGCCGTCGCGCCAGCCCAGTCCGCCGTGTAACAGCGGCCAAGGAGTACTGATGCCGAGGATACGTAGCGTCGCGGTTTTCTGTGGCTCGCGGGTCGGGGATGATCCCGGTTTCCAAGCCGCTGCCGTCGCGCTCGGGGAAGGCATGGTGCGGGCGGGTCTGCGCCTCGTGTTCGGGGGCGGACGGATTGGATTGATGGGTGTTCTGGCAGGCGCGGTGCTGCGTGGGGGCGGCCAGGCCACCGGTGTCATTCCGGAATTTCTCATGCGGCGTGAAGTGGCCCATGGCGGCCTTAGCGAGCTGATCGTCACCGACAGCATGCACAGCCGCAAGCAGCGAATGTTCGAACTGTCGGACGCGTTTGTCACGATGCCGGGTGGTCTGGGTACGCTGGATGAGACCATCGAGATCATCACCTGGCGGCAGCTTGGATTGCATGACAAACCGATTCTGCTGTGTGACGTGGCCGGCTCCGCGGCGCCGCTGGTGGCGGCGATGGATGCAGCGGTGGCGCGTGGATTTGCCGCACCGGACACACACCGGCTGTTCGAGGTCGTGTCCGGGGTTCCGGCGGTGCTCGACCGCCTTCGGGGCGAGGCGCCGGCGAGGATGGGCGAGCCCGATAGGATGTAGGGCGCGCTTGCCCCGGCTGGTTCGCGCGGCTATATGCGCGGCCTGATCGGAGTGTAGCTCAGCCTGGTAGAGCACTGTGTTCGGGACGCAGGGGCCGGAGGTTCGAATCCTCTCACTCCGACCATTCAGGAAAATTGCCCAGGTTGTGGTGATGCGACCGGGCGCGGATGACGCCTCCGGACCGTTGCCCGCACAGGCAGCGGATGGCGGGCGGCATGACCCATCCCGCGGGCCGCAAGGCAAAATCGCCATCGTGATCTTCGGCGCCGCGGTGCGACCCGATGGTCGTCCCAGTGGGACTTTGGAATGCCGTGTCCGATCGGCCGTGGCGTTTGCATCCGGCAGGATCCCGGACCCGATCTTTGTTCCAACCGGCGGCGTGGGATTGTTCGGGCCTTCTGAAGCATCGGTGATGCGCAACATGCTGATCGCCGCGGGCTTCCCCTCCAACCGTGTCCTGTCCGAGGAAACCGGCACCGACACTTTGTCTTCAGTGCGTGCCGTAACGCGGCTGCTGCGCAGCCGGAGCGATGTCAGGGCTGTGTATGCTGCGACCAGTGCATACCATTTGCCGCGTTGCCTGCTGTTGCTGCGTATTGCGGGAGTGCACGCGCGTCCGCTTGCGGCAACTCCGTCAGCGGTGACAACCTGGGGTCGCTGGTACTGGCGTCTGCGCGAGGTACCGGCGATTCCCTATGATGCAATGATACTGACAGTGCTGCGGCTGTGCGGACGGCTGTAACCCGCCCCGCACGCTGCCGATCCGCGGCTCAATCCAACAAAGCCAGATTGCGGGCGACGCTCTGCGTGGTCGGATGGTCTGGCCCGAGCGTCGCGTGATAAACATCAAGGGCCCATTCCAGTGCCGTGCGGGCAGCGAGCACATCGCCCTGATCGCGAAGCACGCCCGCCAGATTGTTGGCATCGCGGCCGACCGCCTGGTGCCGCGACCCCAGCGCCCGCTCGTCGATTGCGAGCGCCTGCTCGAACAGCGCGGCGGCCTCGTCCAGCTCGCCCATATCGTGCAGCACCAGGCCGAGATGGTTGCAATCCGTTGCGACCTCGGGATGCTCATCGCCGAGGGTCCGTTCATGCAGCAGGCGGGCGCGTTCCAGCAAGGTGCGGGCGGCGGCAAGATCGCGCAATTCGTGCACCAGTCGGCCAAGTTCCCGCAATCCGTCGGCGAGGCCGGGATGATCGGGGCCGCTGGCTCGCTCTTGCTCGGCCAACTGGGTCTCCAGTTGTGCGCGGGCTTGACGCAATTCTTCCATGGTCACCGGGCCACCTCTGCATTCCACCGAAGGCAGCGGCTGCCCTTCGCGTGCGCGAACCTGCTGCGGAACTGGGGCGGTGGTGGCATCATCCGGGCTTTCGCGGTGAGTGAAGTGGGGGATCCGCACAGTACTGCCGATGGGGCGCCTTCGTAATGGGGCGAGTGTGGTCGGCATGCACTCGGCTTCCGGCGAGGCAGCGGTGGGGAAAAAACTGCGTTACTGTTCGCGTCCGGACAACCGATTGGGTAATGTCACGCATGATCCGAAAGGCCGCGATTCTCCTGATCGCTGTGATGACGTGCGGCACGATCGGCTGCGCCTGGGCGGACCAACCGAACGATCCGGCGGTCCGGGCCGTGGCCCTGTTCATGCAGAGTTGCGTCGGCGCTTCGGGCGACCTGCCCGCCCTGCGCTCCTGGGTGGAGCACGCGGGATTGCCTGAAGTGCCATCGGACCGGGCAGACGAATTCCTGAACGGGCTGCCGGGAGCGGCGTACGACGCGTCCGCCGGCCAGCTTGCACTGGTGCTTGTGGCGCAGGATGACGGGTCCTGTTCGGTTGTCATGGACAACGCCAATGGCTCGGATCTGGTGCGGGATCTGGAGCAGATGATGCGGGCCCAGAATATTGCCTTCACGCCCACGGATGATCCGTCGGATCCGCAGACCAAAGATCTGAACAACAGGGAATATGCGGCGACCAAGGGCAACCGCAGTTGGCACATGCTGGTTAGCACGGTCAAGAATCCAGCCGGCGGCCCCGCCATGCTGACCACCAATCCCTGAGCGCCAGCCGCCTTGGCCAAACCATCCATTCGCTTCGTCTGCCAATCATGCGGCGCAGCCGGCCCGAAATGGGCTGGCCGGTGCGAGGCGTGCGGCGAATGGAACAGCATCGTGGAGGAGACGCCGCGGCCTGGGCCGGCCGCCAAGGCGAGTCCGGGCCGCGCGGTGGAGTTCGTGCGGCTGGCCGGCAGTGCGGAACCGCCGCCGCGCGCCTCGATCGGCCTGGCGGAGCTGGACCGGGTGCTCGGCGGGGGGCTGGTGCCTGCCTCCGCGGTCTTGGTCGGAGGCGATCCGGGGATCGGCAAGTCAACCCTGCTGCTGCAAGCCGCCGCGGCGCTCGCCCAGGCGGGCCAGCCGGTCTTGTATGTTTCCGGCGAGGAATCGATTGAGCAGGTGCGGCTGCGGGCACGCCGGCTAGGAGTGAGCGAGGCACCGCTCGGGCTCGCGGCGTCGGTCAACTTGCGGGATATCGCTGCGAGCCTGGAGGCCACGCCAGCGGCGCTGGTGGTCATCGATTCGATCCAGACCATGTGGCTGGATTCGATCGACAGTGCGCCCGGCACGGTGGCCCAGGTGCGCGCCGCTGCGTTCGAGCTGATCCGGCTGGCCAAGTCGCGTGGCTTCGCCCTGGTCCTGGTTGGGCATGTCACCAAGGACGGAGCGATCGCCGGACCGCGCGTGCTGGAACATATGGTTGATGCGGTCCTGTACTTCGAAGGCGAACGCGGACACCAGTTCCGCATCTTGCGCGCGGTCAAGAACCGCTTCGGCGCCACGGACGAGATTGGCGTATTCGAAATGACCGAGCGCGGGCTGGCGGAGGTCACCAACCCTTCCGCGCTGTTCCTGGCCGAGCGGCGCGGCAACATTGCCGGCAGCGCGGTGTTTGCCGGGATCGAGGGCACGCGTCCGGTGCTGGTGGAGGTGCAGGCGCTGTTGTCGCCCAATCCCGCCGGCACTCCCCGCCGGCAGGTCATCGGCTGGGAGGGGGGGCGGCTGTCGATGCTGCTGGCAGTGCTGGAAACACGCTGCGGCCTGCGGCTGAACGCCACCGATGTGTATTTGAACGTGGCCGGAGGTTTGCGGGTGAACGAGCCGGGGGCCGACCTTGCGGTGGCCGCCGCGATTTCCTCTGCTGCCACCGACCAGCCGACCAGTGCCGGGACCGTCTATTTCGGAGAGGTGGGTTTATCCGGAGAAATCCGCCAGGTCGCTCAAGCTGAGGCGAGGCTGAAGGAGGCCGCAAAGCTCGGGTTCGATAACGCCTGCTTGCCGCGGCGCCTGGCTCGCGGCGGCCGGGCCCTGGCGGCTCCCGACGGGTTGCGGCTGAACGAGATCGGGCACCTTGCCGATCTGGTTGCCGGATTTGGCCGCCGGGATGAGTGATGCGGCTTGGCCGCGGCCGATTGGTTCGATACACCCTGGGCCCCGAGCTGACGTGGCGAGTCGATGACCTGGGTTGACCTCGTGATTCTGGCGATCCTGGCGATCTCGGGGCTGCTTGCGTTTTTGCGTGGATTTGTGCGTGAGGTGCTCGGCATAGCGGCCTGGATCGGAGCCGCGGCGCTGGCAGTATGGGCCAACCCACGCATCCTGCCGACGTTCGACCGCTGGCTGCATGCCTATCCAGGCTTCGCCCAGCCGGTCGCATTCGGCGTGGTGTTCATTGGCACCCTGATCGTGCTGCTGCTGATCTGCCACGCCGTCGGCAAGGCGGTGCGCAGATCGGCGCTGGGCGGCCTTGATCGCACCTTGGGTCTGCTATTCGGTCTGGGGCGGGGTGCGGCCCTGGTGGCGCTAGCCTATATTCTGATGGGATGGGTGTTCCCGGTGGAGCGGTGGCCGGGTCCGGTCCTGCACGCGCGGGCCATGCCACTTGCTTACGAAGGTGCGAGGTGGGCCGCGAACTGGTTACCGGCAGGCTACCGTCCGCATGTGGATCCACCCCCGACTGGGCGTCTGACCACCGAGGAAGCATTGCTCCGGGCAACACCGCAGGGTCGGGCGCTCGGTAAACCGCCCACCCGCGAGTAGGAGAACGGCATTGAGGATGATCGCCGTGGCGGACAGCGCCGATGATGACAAGCTGCATGAAGAATGCGGCGTGTTCGGCGTCTGGAACATACCCGACGCGGCGGCAGTGACGGCGCTAGGGCTGCATGCGCTGCAGCATCGCGGTCAGGAAGCCACCGGCATCGTGACCTATGACGGCTCGCGCTTCCATTCCCATAAAGGCATGGGGCTGGTGGGTGACAATTTCGGCGATGCACGGGTGATTGCCTCGTTACCCGGTTGCAACGCCATCGGCCATAACCGGTACGCCACAACTGGCGAAACGATCTTGCGCAATGTCCAGCCGTTATACGCGGATTTCGAGTTCGGCGGGTTTGCCGTCGCGCATAACGGCAATCTGACCAACGCGCACGCGCTTCGCCGGACCCTGGTGCGGCGCGGCTGTCTGTTCCAGTCCACCACCGACTCGGAGGTGTTCATCCACCTGATCGCCATCAGCCTGTATTCCACCGTGGTGGACCGGCTGATCGACGCGTTGAAGCAGGTGGTCGGTGCCTATTCCTTGGTGGCGCTGTCGAATGAGGCGCTGATGGGCGTGCGTGATCCGCTCGGCGTGCGGCCGCTGATCCTGGGGCATATCGGCAAGGACACGAACAGCGGCTGGGTGCTGGCGTCCGAAACCTGTGCGTTGGATATCGTCGGGGCCGAATTTGTCCGTGACGTCGAGCCCGGCGAGATCGTGGTGATCAACGACCAGGGGGTGCGCAGCATCAAACCGTTTGGCCGGTCACGGGAACGGTTCTGCGTATTCGAGTACATCTATTTTGCGCGGCCGGATTCGGTAATGGAGGGCACACCGGTCTATGAGGCGCGCAAGCGGATCGGGGCAGAGCTGGCCCGCGAAACCGGCGTGCCGGCCGACGTGATCGTGCCGGTGCCGGATTCCGGCGTGCCGGCGGCCATGGGATACGCCGCCGAGAGCAAAATCCCGTTCGAGCTGGGAATTATCCGCAACCATTACGTGGGCCGCACTTTCATCGAGCCGACCGATCATATTCGCAATCTCGGGGTCAAGCTGAAGCACTCGGCGAATCGCGCTACCCTGGCGGGGCGTCGTGTGGTGCTGGTGGACGATTCGATCGTGCGCGGCACGACCAGCAGGAAAATCGTCGAGATGGTCCGGCAGGCGGGCGCGAAAGAGGTGCATATGCGCGTCTCGTCGCCACCGACGACGCATTCTTGCTTCTACGGCATCGATACGCCGGAACGCGGCAAGCTGTTGGCGGCACGCTTCAGCGTGGAGGAGATGGCGGTCCAGATCGGCGCGGACAGCCTGGCGTTCATCTCGATCGACGGGTTGTACCGTGCGCTCGGCCGGCCAGCTCGAGATGCTGCGCGCCCGCATTACTGCGACGCTTGTTTCACCGGGGATTATCCGGTCCCGCTGCCGGACCAGGGTGACAATGCCGAGCGGCAGCTCAGTCTGCTAGACAGCCATTGACGGCTCAGCCGCTGAAGGATTCCGTCGCGCTGGTAACCGGCGCAAGTCGCGGCATCGGGGCGGCGATCGCGATCGAATTGGGCCGGCTGGGTGCCCACGTGGTGATTACGGCGCGCACGCAGGGCGGCCTGGAGGAGACCGACGATGCGATTCGGTCTGCCGGTGGCGCGGCGTCGCTGCTGCCGCTCGATCTGCACGAGGGCGAGGCGGTCGATCGGCTAGGGCCGAGTATCTATCAGCGTTTCGGACGGCTGGATGTGCTGGTGCACAGTGCCGGGGTGCTGGGTCGGCTGACGCCCGTTTCGCACCTGATGCCGCACGAGTGGGCGGATGCCGTCAGCGTGAACCTGGACACTGCGATGCGTCTGATTCGTACCGGCGAGCCGTTGCTGCGCATTGCACCAGCGGGACGCGCCGTGTTCGTGACCGCCGCACGCGCACGAGCTCCAAAAGCCTATTGGGGATGCTATGGCGCGACCAAAGCGGCGATGGAGCATCTGGTGCTCGTCTGGGCTGATGAAATGAGCGGCACCGCGCTGCGGATCAATCTGTTCGATCCGGGCCCGGTGGCGACCAAGCTGCGCCGCGAGGCGTTTCCCGGCGAATTGCAGGACAGTCTGGCGAAACCGGAGGACATCGCGCCGGTGCTGGCCCGGCTGTGCCTTCCGTCAGAAACGCGTCACGGAGCCTTGGTGACGCGCTGACCGTGGCAGACTGGAGCCGCGTGGGCATCGTTGTCGGGCTGACGGCCGAGGCGCGGCTGGTGCGCGTGCTTGGTGGGCCGGTTGCCGTTGGCGGAGGTACAGCGGATGGGGCGCGACAGGCAGCGGAGCGACTGGTCGCGTCAGGCGCCCGCGCGCTGGTCAGCATCGGGCTGGCGGGAGGCTTGGATCCATCGATGCGGCCGGGACATGTTCTGGTGCCGGAGGCCGTGCTGCACCGGGAGCAAAGCTTTGTCACCGACGACGAACTGCGGCTGATGCTTGGCGGCGCTACGCCGCACCGGCTGCTGGGCGCGGGGCGGGTCGTCGCGCATGTGGCCGAGAAGCGGGCGTTTTGGCGACACACAGGCTGCGCCGCAGTCGATCTGGAGAGCGGGGCAGTCGCCCAACACGCCGCTGATATGGGCCTGCCATTTGCAGTGTTGCGAGTGATCTGCGATCCGGGCCACCGCGAGTTGCCGCCGGCATCACTCGTGGCGCTCGGTCCAGATGGGCGGATCTCGGTGCAGGCGATACTGCGATCGATTATTCGGCAGCCGTCACAGATCAGCGCACTGGTTATGCTCGCTGCCGATGCAATACGCGCCAGAAAGCGGCTGCGCGATCATCTGCGGCGGATTACCGCAGGTGCGAGCAACAGCGGCGAGCCTCAGTAGCCTACTTCATTTGCCAACTGGTCACGCCAGCCGCGACTGGACGCCGGGGCAAACGGCTTGCCAGTGCTGCTGTCCAATATTTCCGGCTCATGATCGGGTCGCCGTTTAAGTTCCTCGCGCACGCGTGCAAGCGCCTCGTCCGTGGTGGCGCAATGCGCGACGGTCTGGCCGTTGATTCGCACTTCGTAGCTCATTGCCGTCCTCCTGCGTTCGAAGGGGAACGCGAGCCGGTGCGACGGGTTGCGCGGTTGGAGCGGGTGAAGGGAATCGAACCCTCGTATGCAGCTTGGGAAGCTGCCGTTCTACCATTGAACTACACCCGCACAGATAGCTGGCTTTCGGTGATACCGATTGCTCCACGACCTGCGTGATATGCCATGACGGGGGTCGTTTGGCTAGTGCTTGGAGGACTTGGACCTTGGTCAAGCTCTCGCCCGACCTGATGCAGATGATAATTGATGGGATATGTCGGTCGCAGTCAAGGTGCTTGTGAACGCGCTCGCAATGAGACTATTGTAATAAGGACATCCATAATCAACGAATATATGTGGAATACGGGAGAAACGAACGTGCCAATGAAAATGCCTGGCACTGCAATCTGGATCGCGTGTGCCTTCGGCATTGTGCTGGCAGGTGTGAGCGTCATGCAGGCGTCCGCAACATCGCTAAAGCCGATTGACCAGGCCACGCTGAAAAGCGCTCTGGATACGACAGCCAGGGATCTCATGGTTCCGGGCGCCATGGTTCTTTTGCGCACTCCGCAAGGCGAATTTATCGTCAGCTACGGAACGACGGAACTGGGTGCAGCAAC
>DATDIC010000342.1:0-3144 GCA_036521275.1 Acetobacteraceae bacterium | reverse complement strand
GAACCTGGTGGTTTCAGCGAGCCAGGAGTTTCGCGTGAACAGCGAGCTGCGCGTGCTGCAGGTGAGCGGGATCGTGCGGCCGGAGGACATTTCGAGCGACAACACGGTCCAGCATGACCGGATGGCGGAGGCACGGATTTCCTATGGCGGGCGGGGCGTGTTGACGCAGTTGCAGGCACCGCGCTGGGGTCAGCAGGCGGCGGATATCCTGCTGCCGTTCTGAGGGTGACTTGGGTGCGACATTCCCGCGCATGGGGGGCACCCGCGTGGATGCCCGCTTTCGCGGGCATGACGAGTCTGCGGGTACGATGGGTGTGCGGGCGTGATGGGTTTGCGGGCGTTGGGCTGTAGCGCGTTCGCATCGGGCCGCTAGGTGCTGCGAGGAGGTTTGCGTGGCGGAACCGCTCAATCAAGCAGCCAGGGCGCGGCGCTTGCCTGTGCCAGTTGGCGGACCTGGCGCAGCAGTCCGGCGCCTACCGGAATGCCGTTGCGCATGCGCTCGGCGGCGAAGTTGCGTTGCGGATCGCCGGCGATCATGACCGGTTGCGCTGGGTCGATCGGCGTGGTGGCGCGCAGGTCATCGCACAGCCGCGTCACGTCGGCCTGGAACTCACCCGTCTCGCGGAACAGCGCGGGATCGATCGCCATGAAGAAATGCCCGATATCGTGGCCCTGCGGCTTCTTTGTGTGCATCGGGTCGGTGATCAGCGTCGCACCCGACAGGCAGGATGCCAGGATGTTCACCATCACCGCCAGCCCGTATCCTTTGTAACTGCTGTTTTCGGGCGAGCCGCCGAGCGAGGTCATGAAGCCGCCTTTCTCGCGCGCTTCGGAAGGATCGGTGCTGGGCGTGCCGTCCTTGGTCAACACCCAGCCTGCGGGCGCCGGCAGTCCCTCGTTCTGCTTGTTGCGCAGCTTGCCGGCCGCGACGGTGGTGGTCGCCATGTCCAGCAGGAACGGTTTGCCGTCGGCGCTGGGGGCGGCAAAGGACCACGGATCGGTGCCGAGCCGCGCCTGCTTGCCGAAGGTGGGTGCCACCTGGATGCCGGCGGCGGAGGTGCAGGCCATGCCGATCAGGCCCGCCTCGGCGGCCATCAGCGTGTAGTAGCCGGTGGCGCCGAAATGCGCGGAATTGCGTACCGCCACCGCCGCCAGGCCGGACTTCTTCGCCTTCTCGATCGCCAGGTTCATGGCGTAGCGGCCGGCGACATGGCCGAGTCCGCCATCGCCATCGACCAGCGCGGAAACCGGGGTTTCGCGGATGGTGCGCGGCCGCGCATCCATCCTGACAATGCCCTTGCGCCGCCGTTGGTCGTAGCCCGGCAGCAGCGAGATGCCGTGGCTGTCCACGCCATGCAGATCGGCCCAGGCGAGGATTTCCGACGTCGGCTCCGCGTTTGCTTCTGGCATGCCCCAGGCCAGCAGAATGGCTTTGATCTGGGCACGGTGAGTGGCGTACGGAGCGGACATGGTTTTCTCCCGTTGGGGGCGCGCAGCCTTGCGCGTGACACGGGTTCCGGCAAGGGTGGTCGGTGCAGGACGAGGATGGCATGGCGGAGCTTGACAGCACGGAATTGCTGCGCGCGCGATTTGGGACGGATGCGGTCGGGCCGGTCGTCCCTGAGGCATTGGCGGCGCTGCTGGACCGGCGCGTCGCGCGGCGGTATCGCGCGGAGCCGGTTGGCGAGGCGCTGCTGGATGTGTTGCTGGCCGCTGCGCAGTCGGCACCGAGCAAGTCCGATCTGCAACAATATTCCGTCGTTGTCCTGCGGGATCCGGCGAAGATCAAGAAGATCGCCGGCTGGATCGGCACGATGGACTGGATTGCATCGGCACCCGTGTTCCTGGTGTGGTGCGGCGACATGCGGCGCGGCCAGCGCATTTGCGAGGCGCACGGCATGCCGCACGCAAACAACAACCTGGATACGTTTATGAACACGGCAGTGGACTGTAGCCTGGCGATGGGGGCGTTCATGGCGGCGGCCGATGCGGCGGGGCTGGGTAGCTGCCCGATCAGCTACGTTCGCAACCATATCGAGAAGCTGGTGCCGCTGCTGGCGTTGCCGGCTGGCGTCTATCCGGTGGCGGGCCTGACCGTCGGCTGGCCGGAGTTCCGCCGGCCGGTGTCGATGCGGTTGCCTGCGTCCGTGGTGGTGCATCGGGAGCGATATGATGAGTCTGCGTTGGCGGACGAGGTCGGCGCCTATGACCGGCGCCGCGGTGTTCGCGAGCCGCTCGCGGCCGGCAGCCTGAAGAACAACGAGGTGTACGGCCCGAAGGACGGAGCGACCTGGAGCGAGAACAGCGCGCGGCAGCTTTCAGTGCCCGAGCGGTTCGGCTTCGCTGCCTATTTGCGCACGCGAGGGTTTGATCTTGCCTGACGACACGGCGCTCGCGATGCAGGCGAAGGCACGCACGGTACGCGCGCGGCATGCTGCCAGCCTTGTTGTGTTGCGCGTCGGGCGCTGCGGGCCGGAGATGCTGATGGGGATGCGGGGGGCGCGGCATCGGTTCATGCCGAACCGGCTGGTGTTTCCGGGTGGCGCGGTCGATCGCCCCGACCTGCGGGCGGCATCTGCGTCGCCGCTGTCTGCGCACACGCAGGCGCGGCTGGAGAAGGCGGCCAATCCGCTGCTGGCGCATGGACTGGGCGTTGCGGCGGCGCGCGAACTGGAAGAGGAAACCGGGCTGACGCTCGGTGGGCCGCCGGCACTGGATGGGCTGGAATATCTGTGTCGGCTGATCACGCCGCCGGGTGGGCCGATCCGGTTCAATGCGCGCTTCCTGCTGGTGGAAGCCGGGCGCGTCAGCGGCAGCATCGCCGGATCCGGGGAACTGGAGGAGCTGCGGTTTTATACGCTGGGGGAGGCGCTGGCGCTCGACCTCGCGCTGCCGACGCGCAAGGTGATCGAGCGGGTGCAGGTGTGGCTGGCGATGACGCCGGCTGAGCGGACGCAAGAACAGCGCATGCCGGTGCTCCGGCGGCGCGAATGGCGCTACGAATAGATGGGACGAAGCGTTGCTGACCCAGGAGGAAAGTCGTGGATGCCCGGCCTTCGCCGGGCATGACGGGAGAGGTTTCGGGCGTGACGGGAGACGATGATGATGGGTCGGGACAGGGGGAAAGCGGGCCGGCGAGGCATG
>DATDIC010000341.1:0-4136 GCA_036521275.1 Acetobacteraceae bacterium | reverse complement strand
AGGGGGTCAACCTCTATCGTGAGTTCGAATCTCATCCCCTCCGCCAATTCAGTTTGCTCGCCACGCACCCAATCGCCTAGTACTCGTCCCCGCGCGGCGATATCCAATCCCTGAAACAACTCGCACCATACCGACGGCGCTGGAACCCGGTTGCGACTGATCCCGATCGCCTCGAGCGCCTCCCGGGTCAGCCGCCGGCCCCAGCGCACGATGCCCAACCGGTCGCGCCGCCCGGACAGCAGCGCGGCAACCGCGATCAGCAGGAGGCCGGCCAACGGATAGCGCTGCCCCGCCTTGCGCCGGTGATCAGGCACCGACGTCAGCGCCTGCCAGAGACTGCCGGCTTCGCCCGTTCTCGACAACATTTGGAGAACCTCTCCTGGCGATTCGCTCAACAGCTTGAATCGGCAAGTGCCCGTTTCGCTAGAGTCGATTCGTCAAGGCGAGAAGAACCGAATCGCCCTTGCCGCATGACACTTGCCGCATGACACTGGACATCCCAAACGACCCGGGGCAGAATCAAACTGAAGGCGCCCGACCGAGGCGT
Source organism: Acetobacteraceae bacterium (assembly GCA_036521275.1). Classification (GTDB taxonomy): domain Bacteria; phylum Pseudomonadota; class Alphaproteobacteria; order Acetobacterales; family Acetobacteraceae; genus DATDIC01. Next base: position 3,589 of record DATDIC010000341.1, on the reverse strand, counting down.
CGGCTCAACTAACGATCGAGGGGACCGTCCATTCCCGCATCCAGGCATTTTTCCGGCACCGGGGCGTCATTTGCCGCTGGTTCGGGTGCGCGCTCGAGCACGCAATGCCGCCGGTGACCCATTGTCGGACCGCTTGAGGAACGCGATCGGTGACGGGGAACGCGACGCCTCCATTGCAACGCGACGACAATGCGGGCGGCAGGCTGCTGGAGATCGACCAGGTCTCGGTTAGCTTCGGCGGCATACGGGCGCTTGACGGCGTCTCTTGCTTCGTCGACCGCGGCGAGATCTGCGGGCTGATCGGGCCGAACGGCGCCGGCAAGACCACCTTGTTCAATTGCATCACCAGGCTCTATTCGGCGTCGAGCGGACGTATCCTGCTGCTCGGCGAACGCATCGACCGGCTGGCGCCGCGGCAGATCATCTCCCGCGGCATCGCGCGTACGTTCCAGAATCTCGGCATCTACGCCCGGATGACGGTGCTCGAGAACGTGCTGATCGGCGCCCATCATCGCTATGCCGGAAGCCTGCTGCGTACCCTCGTCCAGCCCTGGCGGGCGGATGCCGAGGAGCGCGGGATGGTGGAGACCTGCCGTTCCATCCTGGCCGAACTCGGCCTCGCGCAGGTGGCGGAGGAGCAGGCCGGCGATCTTCCCTTCGGCAGCCTGAAGCGCGTCGAGATCGCCCGTGCACTCGCCTCTCGGCCGAAGCTGCTGCTGCTCGACGAACCGGCTTCGGGCCTGACCCATGGCGAAGCGCTCGAATTCGGTGCGCTGATCACGCGGCTCCGCGCGGCCTTCGATCTCACCATCCTGCTGGTCGAGCACAACATGGGTCTGGTCATGGATCTGTGCGACCGGCTCATCGTCCTGCATCTCGGCTGCAAGCTCGCGGAAGGGTCCGGCGCCGCCATGCAGGCCGACCCCGCCGTGATCGCCGCCTATCTCGGCGATGCCCAATGAAGGCGACCGAGTGAAGGCGACCCAGTGAAAGCAGCGGCACGGTGAACACGCTCGAGGTGCACGCGCTGGAGGCGGGCTATGGCGACATCCGTGTCCTGCGGGGCATCGATCTCGCGGTTCCCGACGGCGCGGTCGTGGCCCTGCTCGGCGCCAACGGGGCTGGCAAGACGACGACGCTGCGCGCGCTCTCGGGCACGATCCGCGGGCGCGGCCGGATCACGCTGGACGGCGAGGACATGAGCGCCCTCGGTCCGGCCGAACGCGTGCGTCGCGGCATCGCGCATGTGCCGCAGGGTCGCGGCACCTTCGTCGATTTCACCGTCGAGGAGAACCTCACCCTCGGTGCCTATGCGATCCGCTCCGGCCCGCAGATCAGGAGCGATATCGACTACTGGTTCTCCGCCTTCCCGCGCCTTCTTGAGCGGCGCCGCCAGCGCGCCGGGAGCCTCAGCGGCGGCGAGCAGCAGATGCTGGCGATCGCGCGTGCGTTGATGACGCGCCCGCGCCTTCTGCTGTGCGACGAGCTTTCCCAGGGCCTCGCGCCGGTCATCACCAAATCGCTGTTCGCCCTGCTGGCAAGGTTGAACGCCGAGCGGCAGATGGCGATCCTGCTGGTCGAGCAAAACGCCGCCCTCGCGCTCCGGATCGCAGAGCACGCTTATGTGCTGGAGCATGGCGAGATCGCAGTGCAGGGCAGCGCGGCCGTGCTCGCCCAGGATGCACGCATCCAGCGCGCCTATCTCGGGCGCTGATGCAACTCCTGGTGCAACAGATCGTCGAAGGGCTCGCCGCCGGCGCGATCTACGCTGCGCTCGCCCTCGCTCTCGTGCTGGTCCATCGCGCGACGCGGATCGTCAATTTCGCGCAGGGCGAGATGGGTTTGCTCTCCGCCTATCTCGCCTGGCAACTCGTCACCTGGGGCTTGCCGCTGATACTCGCCCTGCTGCTCGCGGCCGTGTTCAGCTTCGGCCTCGGCGTGGTGGTGTTCAAATGCTGCATCAGGCCCGTGCTCTCGGCTTCGGTGGAAACCATCGTCGTGATCTGCACCGGCCTGTTCCTCGGCTTCGACGCGCTCTGCCTGTTGCTCTGGGGGCCGGACACGCAGGCATTCCCGGAAATCCTCCCGCGCTTCGTGTGGATAATCCACGGCGTGCGATTGACCTCGAGCAATGTCGGGATGCTGATCGTGCTTTCCGTGCTCGCCGCCGGACTCGCGGCGTGGTTCAAATTGACCCGGGTCGGGCTCGGCATGCGGGCTGCCGCGGCGGAGCGTGACAACAGCCTTCTGGTCGGCATCGACGTGCCCGCGATGCTGGCGATGGGCTGGGGCATCGCCGCCGTTTTCGGCTTCGTCGCGGCGGTTCTTGTGGCACCGAACCTGCTGCTCAGCCCGACCATGATGTTCTCCGTGATCATCTACGCCCTTGCCGCCGCAACCCTTGGCGGATGGGACAGCCCGTCCGGCGCGATCATCGGCGGGCTTATCGTGGGTGTCGCTGAAAGCCTCGGTGCCAGCTTCATTCCGTTCATCGGGGCGGAGCTCAAGCTGGTGGTTCCGTTCGCCCTGATCACGCTCGCCCTGCTGGTCCGGCCGCAGGGCATTTTCGGCGTATCGACGCGGGTGCGGGTATGATCGCCCCGGGTATGATTGCCGCTGTGGGCCGGCGCGAATTGGGCCTTGCCGGTATCCTGCTCTGGATCCTCTGCGCAATCCTCATTCCGCTGATCCTGCCCGGCTTCCTCGTCTACCAGATCAGCCTCGCCCTCACCTATGCCATCGCGATACTGGGGCTCAACCTGCTGCTTGGCTGCAACGGCCAGATCTCGATGGCGCAGGGCGTGTTTTTCGCCGTCGGCGGCTATACCAGCGCCATCCTGGTCACGCGCACCTCGATCCACGCTCTGGCGACGCTGCCGATCGATGCGGTGATCACCGGCGTGCTCGGATTTCTCGTCGGCATCCCCGCGCTCCGGCTGCAGGGATTGCAGCTCGCCATCACCACGCTCGGCCTCGCCGCCATCGTCCCTCCGCTTGCGCTGAAGCTCGACTGGATCACCAACGGGGCGAGCGGGATCTCCTTGGACAAGCCGGACCCGCCCGGATGGTTTCCGGGCAACCAGGACGTCTGGATCTATGTGCTCTGCGTGCTGGGTGCCACGATCTGTGTGGTGGTGATGCACCGGCTGCTGCGCGGCGATGCCGGGCGGTCGTTCAGGGCGGTGCGCGACAATCCGCTGATCGCGGCGGCGCACGGCATCGACCTTACCAAAGTCAGGCTCGCGGCCTTCGTCACCAGCGCGTGCTTCGCGGGTTTCGGCGGCGGGCTGTTCGCCCTCGTGAACGGGTACGTCAGCCCGGAATCGTTCCAGCTGACGCTGTCGCTCAATTTCCTCGTCGGTGCCGTGGTCGGCGGGATCACCAGTATCCCCGGCGCCTTCATCGGCGCGCTCTTCGTCGTCTTCGTCCCCGACTGGGCGGGCGAGGTCAGCCCCGCCCTCGCAGCGCTCATCTACGCGGTCTGCCTGATCGTGCTGATGCTGGTCGCGCGCGACGGCGTCGTCGGCATCGTGCGATCGCTGCTGGCACGCCTCACCCGGACGACGATCCCCGAACGCGCGAGGGCACT
>DATDIC010000340.1:0-7915 GCA_036521275.1 Acetobacteraceae bacterium | reverse complement strand
TCATCGTTCTGCCACAGCGTGGGCGCGCAGCCCGGAGGAAGCGGCAGCCGCACACACAAATTTCCGGTCTCTCCCGCCGCCACCGCCGTGCCGCTTTCACCCAGCGCCGCCAGATGATAGCCCGGACATGGCCGCCCGCCTGAACCCGGTTTGAAAGGAAACAACCCAAATTGGCGGAACCCGGCGGTGATCGCCCACCCGGTCTCGGTCTGCCACCAGTGATCCACCACCGGTTTTCCAAGCCGCTCGGTCGCCCACATCGCGGTCGGCGGATCGCAACGCTCGCCGGCCAGGAACAATGCCTCCAATCGCGACAGGTCGTAGCGCGCCATTTGCGTGCCGTCCGGGTCCTGCTGTTTGATCGCGCGCATCGCGGTCGGCGCGGTGAACATCACCCGCACCCCGTGCTGCGCGCACACCCGCCAGAACGCGCCGGCATCCGGCGTGCCGACCGGCTTGCCCTCGTACATCACGCTCGTGCACCCGCGCAGCAGCGGCGCATAGACGATATAGCTGTGTCCGACCACCCAGCCGACGTCGGAAGCCGCCCAGTACGCATCGCCCGCATCGACGCCGTACACCATGCGCATCGAGTTCCACAGCGCGACCGCATGACCGCCATTGTCGCGCACGATGCCCTTCGGCCGTCCGGTCGTTCCCGACGTGTAGAGGATGTACAGCGGATCGGTGCTGCCGACCGGCACCGGGTCGAGCGGCGCGCCAGCCGCTTCAGCCTCCGCAAGATCATGGTCGCGGCCACCGATCAGCTCCGCTCGTGCGGCCTCTCGCTGCAGGATCAGGCAGGCATCGGGCTTGTGCGGCGACAGCTCGATCGCCGCATCCAGCAGCGGCTTATATTGCACCACGCGCCCCGGCTCGAGCCCGCAGCTCGCGGAAATGATCGCTTTCGGCCGCGCATCGGCAATACGGGACGCCAGCTCGGCAGCCGCGAACCCGCCGAACACCACCGAATGGACTGCGCCCATCCGCGCGCAGGCCAGCATCGCGATCGCCGCTTCCGGCACCATCGGCATGTAGATCACAACACGGTCGCCGCGCTGCACACCGAGCGCCGCCAAAGCCCCAGCCATCTTTGCGGTTCGTCGCTGCATGTCGATGTAGGTGAAAGTCTCGACCCGCCCGCTCATCGGGCTGTCCCATATCAGCGCCGGCTGCGCACCACGTCCCGCGGCAACGTGCCGATCGACGCAATTGAAGCAGGTATTGAGCAATCCGCCAGCAAACCAGCTTCCATACGGCCCGGACGCAGCATCGAACACGCGGTCCCATCGCCGATCCCAGCTTATCCCTTCGGCGATCTCCGCCCACCAGTTCCACGGGTCGCGCTGCCAGGCCGCGTACGCGGCCTCATAGGCGGAGGGTGCGATATCGACCATAGGACGACCTCCCATTTGCAATCGGATCATAGGCCCGATTTTCTTTCATGCGCCACGAGCCGCGGCCGGTGTGCACGGCATCCGCCGCATGCTTGCCAACCGCGCGCATCGGCGTACATCCTGCGTCGGCGCCGATCAAATGTTGGCGAATAAGACCGGGAGGCAGCAACATGCGGATCTGGCTGGGGCAGCTTGGTTTGACCATGATAGCACTGCTGTTGCCTGCATTGGCCGGCAACGCCAGCGCCGCAACGGCGGACAAGACCTACTCCCTCACCGTGCTGGAATCGACGCCGGGCTTCTTCGATCTTCCGATGCGGAATGCCATCGCCGATTTCGCACCGAAGTATCATCTCGAGATGCGAGTCGTCACCGTAACCGGCGGCGGCGGGCTAGCTACCGAATTCGAAGGCGGCACCGGCTCCATCGCCCTGGTGGGCGCCGATACGCCGCTGCGCCTCGCGCAGGCGGATGCCGTGCCTGGCGGGATCACCATCATCGGCACCAACATGACCAACATGCTGTATGCGCTGATCGCCAAGACCGATGCGCCCTATCACTCGCTTACCGATCTGCGCGGCAAGAATGTCGGCATCACCGGCGCCGGGGCAGCGAGCGAGGTGGTGTTGAAATGGGCGCTGAACACCAAGGCGCACATGAGCCCGTCGGAGTTGCGCATCGTGCCGCTGGGGCCGCCGGTCACCATCCTGCAGGCGGTGCTGAAGGGCAGCGTGGCGGCTGGCACCGTGTTCAGCCCGGCCCTGGATGAAGGCCTGAGCAGTGGCCAGGTGCGCATACTCTTTGATTTCCGGCAGTATCCGTACGGATCGAACGTGTTCATGGTACGCACCAGCCAGGTGAAGGCCGATCCGACACCATTCCGCCTGTTCATGCAGGCATACAACGATGCCGTGAAGAAGATGTACGCCGATCCCGACTACACGATGAAATCCGCCATGAAATACTGGGGTCAGGGCACCAGCGAAGATGTCGTTCGATCCGAGTTGGCCTTCTACATGGACAAGGAATGGAAGGACACCAAGTTCACCCAAACCCTGTACGAGGCTTGTCGTGACGTGCTGGTGAATTCCGGCACGTTCCCGAAATCCAATTTCCCGAGCTATGATTCGCTGACGCGGGATGCCCCTCACGAGTAGCACCGGCGTCACTGTTGCCGACGTTGCGGTCCGCTATCGGCTGCGTGCGGGCCAAACGGAAGCGGGTGTGCCAGCGGTCGAGCACGTTTCACTCAGCGCGGCGCCGGGCGAATTCGTCGCCATCGTCGGGCCGAGCGGATGCGGCAAGTCGACGCTGCTGAAGGCAATCGCCGGACTGATACCGCTGTCGCATGGACAGGTGACGCTGGGCAGCGGGCCCGCCACGCGCATCGGATTCGTGTTCCAGACCGACGCGCTGCTGCCCTGGCGCACGGCGAGCGGCAACATCGAACTCGCGCTGCGATTGGCCGGAGAGCGGGCGGGGACCGCACGGCTGCGCGCGGGTGAACTGCTGGCGCGCGTGGGTCTCGGCGAATCGAGCGACAAATATCCCGGCCAGCTTTCCGGCGGCATGCGCAAGCGCGTGGCACTGGCGCGGGCGATGGCCTACGACCCGGCGTTGTTCGTGATGGACGAATCGTTCAGCGCGCTGGACGCACAGACACGCATCCAGGTGGGCAATTTCTTCCTGGAAATTCTCGCCCAGTCGGGCCAGACGGTGCTGTTCGTCACGCATGACATCGAGGAAGCAGTGACCCTGGCGGACCGCGTGCTGGTCATGTCGAAGGGTCCCGGCCGGATCATCGCCAGCATCGACATCAAGCTGCCGCGTCCGCGCGACTATTACGCGACCCGTTTCGTGCCCGGATTCCGGGACCTGCAGCAATCGGTGTGGGACACGCTTGGCTACAGCCACCAGCAGCGCGGGCCGCGGTCATGAGCCGGCATGCCGTACTGCCGCGCATCGCCAGCGTGCTGCTGATCGTCGTGCTGCTGTTGGCATGGCAACTCGCCGGAATCTATGTCGCGGGCGCGAAGGCGCTGGCCAGCACACCGCTTCTCGTCATCGACCGCTTCATCACCATGGCCGGTGATGGTGAGTTGTGGAACAATCTTGCGCCGACGCTGGAGGAGACCTTTGGTGGGCTGCTGCTGGGATTGGTGATCGGCGTTGCCGGCGGCGTGCTGATGGCGCGGTCGCGTCTGGCCGCGGTGGTGCTCGATCCTTACGTGGTCGGCATCAACGGCGTGCCGCGCGTGGCGCTGGGTCCGTTCTTCGTCGTGTGGTTCGGCATCGGCATCCTGTCGAAGGTGCTGCTGGCGGTGTCGATCGTCTTCGTGGTGGTGCTGTTCAACACGCGCGAGGGCGTGGAGAGCATCAATGAGGACCTCGTCGATGCTCTGCGCAGCATGCGGGCCAGCCGCTGGGACATGCTGCGCCACGTGGTGGTCCCGTCACTGGTTCCCTGGCTGCTGGCGTCAATCAAGATCGGCATCGGGCTGGCGCTGACGGGTGCGGTGGTGGGAGAGCTGGTCGGTGCCAGCGCCGGCCTTGGCTGGTACATCACCAACTCGCTGAACGTCATCGACATGACCGGCGCGGTGACCGCGCTGCTCGTCATGGGCGTGCTGGCGATGCTGATGTATTACGCCGTGCTGATCATCGAGCGGCGTGCTCTGGCTTGGCGGAACGACGCACGCGCCCGGCCCTGAAGCTTGCTTTTGCGGCCCGCCTGCCGCCACTCTGCCGCCAACGGGAACACCAGACAATGCGCAGCCTGACCGAGCAGCTTCGTCTGCGCTATTCCAGCCAGACGGCCGAGGTGCAGACGGCCTATGAGGCCATGGTCAGCGAGCTTGCCCGCAGCGGGTTCATCGACCATGTGCTGGCGGTCGGCCAACAATTCCCGGACATGGCGCTTCCCACCGCCGAGGGCGAGATGGCGCGGCTTGCGGACTGGTGGCGGCGGGGTCCCTTGGTGGTGACGTTCTTCCGTGGCGAATGGTGTCCCTATTGCCGGCTGATGCTGGCCGCGTTGGAGGAAGCCCTGCCTGAGATCGAGGCGCTTGGGGCCAGTCTGGTGGCAGTAACGCCGGAAACGGGCGGCCGGGCCCTGTCCGCCAAGCGGCGTTACGGCAACGGGTATGAAATACTCTCGGACGTGGATTGCGGGCTCGGGCTCGGCTGCGGCGTGGTGTTCCAGGCGCCGTCCGATTACCGCACCCTGCTGCTTGGATTCGGCCACGATCTTTCCGTGCGGCACGGCAACGATGCGTGGTTTCTGCCGGTACCAGCGACCTTCGTGCTCGACCGGGACGGGATCGTGCGCTGGCGCTTCGCGCGGGTGGACCCGACGCAGCGTGCCGAGCCGGCCGATATCCTGGCTGCCGTGCGGGGGCTGGCCGCCCCCGCCACCGACTGAGGCAACGCACCCGGTCATGGAGCTCAGTCAGGTCCGCTACTTCATCACGCTGTGTGGCACGCTGAATTTCACCCGCGCGGCCGAGGCGTGCAACGTTACGCAACCGGCGCTCACGCGGGCGATCCAGCGGCTGGAGGATGAACTGGGCGGTCCGCTGCTGTACCGGGAGCGCAACCTGACGCAACTGACCGAGCTGGGGCGTGCGACACGTCCGCATCTGGAGGCCATGCTGGACGCGGCCGAGGCGGCGCGGCAGGCCGCCCGAGCTAGTGCGGGCCCTGAGCCAGCATCGCTGCGCATTGGCCTCGGTCCGGCAATCGCGGCATCCCATGTGGCAAGTGCGATCCGCGGATTGGTCCGATTGTATCCAGAGATATCGGTGCATTTCGAGGAAGCCGACACGCCGAGCCTGGCGGAAGCGATGCTGGCGGACCGGATCGACTGCGCCCTGCTGGCCGATGGTCCGGGGTTGCCGGAGCGGCTGAACCGCTGGAAAGTTGCCGACGAAGGCTGCGTGGCCGTGCTGCCGGCCGAGCATCCACTCGCCGGAAAAACCAAGCTGACGGTTGACGATCTTGCCAATCACACATTGCTGGTCGGCGAACGATGCGGCGGCTTCGCTCATCGTCTGCGAGCGGCGTGCGGCGAGCGCTTCGTCCAACGCCAATGCGGCGGATCATGGGTGCAGATGCTGGATCTTGTTCGCGCGGGCCTGGGGCTCGCCCTGCTGCCTGACGGTCTGACCATCGGGGGTGATGTTGCGGTTCGGCCGCTGGTCGAGCCGCCGTTGAACCGGACGATACTGTTGACCCTCGTTGCAGGCCGCCCGCATGGCGCCGCGGCGGCGAACCTGGTGAAGCTGTGTCGTGCGCGGGCGGCGGTTGCGGCGACCGCGCCTTGAAGAATAGAAGTTTCACCACGGAGACACAGAGACACGGAGGATTATGCCAACGTGCGCGGACAAAGACTCTAATATCCGTCATGCCCGCGAAAGTATCCTCCGTGCCCACGAAAATATCCGTCGTCCCCACGAAAATACCCGTCATGCCCGCGAATATACCCGTCGTCCCTACGAAAATACCCGTCATGCCCGCGAAAGCGGGCATCCAGCCGAGAGCCCACGAAATTCCGAGAATGTGCCTGGATTCCCGCTTGCGCGATAATGACGAACGGGACCATTCCAAACAAAACGACGTCGCTTTGCTACTCGGCACCAGTGTAAAGCTCCGGCCAACGCCGTTTCACCACCGGGCTGTCCGTCCCATATGCCAGGCATGTGTTCAGGATCGTCGTGTCGAGCGAATCGGCATCCGCGCCCCGCCTCACCCGCTCCGAATAAATCGTCTGAAACGCCGTGGTGCCCATCTGTTGCAGCAACTCGCGCAGGTGCGTGCAGCCAACCGTCCCACCCACCCGAGCAGCCGCTTCCTTCAAAAATCCGCCACGGATCGTCAGTCCCGCCAACCGCGCGAAATTGGGCGCTGCCTGCGGGCACACCGAGTATGGGCTGTAATCGGTCGCTGCCTCGCACCGCACGATCACCATCCGCTCATCCACCGTCATTCGCATCCACATGCCGTGCAGCGGCTCGCCCGCCTCGATCGAGCCGCGGTCATGGCTCGGTTCCGCATGCGTTTTGGTGTCGGTCAGCTCCGCCTCGATATCGTACAGCCCGTCCGCGCGTCGGTATCCGTGCAGCGTGATGGCACGCGTGTGCAGCAACTCGCGCTCGGCGGGCGGGCTCAGCGGCATCGACGACTCCTGTTGCAGTGCAGCAGAAGATAAGGCACCGCCGCAGATCAACCGCAAGACCCACAGGCCCCTCCAATGCCCGTTTCCAGCGCGATAGATCAACGTGGCGTCGCCACCATCACCATCGACAACACCGCCCGCCTCAACACGCTGAACCGGCCGCTGATGCGCGAGCTGATCGCGGCAGCCGACGCGCTGAGCCACCACTCCACCCTGCGCGCCCTTGTCCTGCGCGGGGCCGGCGACCGCGCCTTTATCGGCGGCGCCGACATACGCGACATGGCCGCGCTCGACGCCACCTCCGCCGGCGAATTCATTTCCCTCGTGCATCAAACCTGCGACGTGTTCCGGCGGCTGCCCGTTCCGGTGATCGCCTCGCTCCAGGGTTACACCCTCGGCGCCGGGCTGGAGATTGCTGCCGCCTGCGATATGCGCATCGCCGCTGACAATGCCCGCTTCGGCATGCCGGAAGTGCGGGTCGGCATCCCTTCGGTGGTGGAGGCCGCCCTGCTGCCTCGCCTGATCGGCTGGGGCCGCACCCGCCGGATTCTGCTCACCGGGGAAATCATCGACGCGCAGCGCGCCTTCGCCTGGGGCCTGGTCGAGGAAATCACCCCGCCAGCCGGCTTGGACGACGCCATCGACCATGTGCTGACGGCCATCCTCTCCGCCGGCGCGCAGGCGTTGCGTCTGCAAAAGGAGCTGATCGCCGCCTGGGAGGACTTGCCGGTCAGCACGGCCATTGCGCGTGGCGTCGACAGTTTCGTGGCCGCCTGGAATACCGACGAGCCCACCCGGATGATGCAGGCGTTCCTGCAGCGCAAGCGCGCTCCGCTCAGCGCTACCCCAGGCGCCGCAACTCCACCACGTTCGAGCCCTCCGGTGGCTGGTTCAGCAGGCGGTTGATCACCACGGCCAGCTCCCGCAGCGTGAACGGCTTGCGCAGGATCGCATCCAGTACTGCGGTGGTCATATCGCCACTACGTTCCAGCTCCGCATAGCCGGTTGCCAGCAGCACCGGAGCTGAAACACCCGCATCCCGCATCGCATGTGCCAGCCGCAGCCCGTTCATGTCGGGCATGGCATAGTCGAGCACCAGCAGATCCGGTGCCGTACCCTGGATCAGCCGCAATGCCTCAGCCCCGCCGGCCGCCTCGACCACGATGCATCCCAGGTTGTGCAGCATGTCCGCCGTCACCTGCCGCACCTCTGGGTCGTCGTCCACCAGCAGCACACAGATGGCGGGGCCCGATCGTGCCCGGTCGGCATCGGTCGGCGCAGGCGCCCGTTTCGTGTCCTCACTCGCCCACGGCAGCAGCAACGATACCTCGGTGCCCTGGCCCGG
>DATDIC010000339.1:0-2554 GCA_036521275.1 Acetobacteraceae bacterium | reverse complement strand
CGGTGGTCCAGACGGCGCGCCGCACCTCGGGAAACTCCGCTAGCAGTGTCCCCAGCTGATCTGGCCCGGTGTTGGCGCCGGTCTTGATATCGATATATGCGAACAGGCTCTGTCCGAGAGCCCTCGGATCCACTTGGGCGTGGACGCCGCGAATGACGCCCGCCGACATCAGCCGCCGGACCCGTTCGGCGGTCGCGTTGGCGCTCAGGCCGACCCGTTCCCCCAGGTCACGGAAGCTCAGGCGGCCATCCCGCTGCAGCTCTCGTAGGATAACTCTGTCAACGCCGCCTAATTCTTCGTTTAACTCTGCCATTGACCACATTTATAGCATAAATCGGAGACATATTCGGTATTCCGCAGAGTATTATCTCGGCCAATATTGCTGCACGCCCCAAACTCGAAAGCACGGACCGTCATGCCCCGTTTCCTCTTCCTGCTCGCCGGTCTGCTGCTGCTTTCGTTCGCCGCGGCGTGTCATGCGCAGACGCCGCCGACGGCCGCCAGCGCCGAAGTCGCGACGGTTTCTCATGCGCCGCATCTGGCGCTGGTACCCGTGCCCGTGCCGAAACCCTCGCTCCAAGCGGTCCACTACTACGAGTCCGGCAACGTGCTATGGACCGTGACCACGCTCTGGGGCTTTCTGGTGCCGGGCATCATCCTCCTCACGGGGTTGTCCGCCCGCATGCGCGTCCTGGCCTCTCGCCTGGGCAAGTCCTGGTACTTCACCCTGGCGCTGTATTTCGGGTTCTTCATTCTGGTTTACGCGGCGGCCAATCTACCGCTCGACTGGTATGCCGGATTCCTCCGGCCCCGGGAATACGGCCTCTCGACTCAGCCGTTCGGCGCGTGGCTGACCAATGAGATCATCGGTTGGGTGGTGGAGCTGGTGGCGGGTGTGGCATTTTTGTGGATCCCCTATTTGTTGCTCGAGCGCGCGCGTCGCTTCTGGTGGCTGTACATCTGGGCCGCGTGCATGAGCGTCCTGGTGCTCGTGATCTACGTCCAACCCCTCATCATCGATCCGCTGTTCCAGCGGTTCGGCCCCATGCAGGACAAGGCCCTGGAGAGCCGGGTGGTCGCGGAAGTGCACCGTGCCGGCGTGAAAAACGCGCACGTGTACGAGATTTACCAGGATGCGGGCAACATGGATCTGAACGCCTACGTCACAGGCATCGGCGGCAGCGCGCGCATCGTTTTATCCAACACCATCATCAACAAGCTGAATCCGAAGCAGCTGTTATTCGTGGTCGGGCACGAAACCGGGCATTACGTGCTGGGCCACGTGAGGGAGACTCTGATCATGGTCAGCGTGCTCCTGTTGCCGGTCATCTGGCTCATGAAATACCTGGCGGGCCGGTTACTGCGCCGCAGGGGCAAGCGCATTCGCATCGGCTTCACGGCGGTGGAAGACCCGGCGTCTCTGCCGCTGTTCCTGCTGCTTTTCGTCGCATTCAACTTCCTGCTGACACCCCCGCTCCTTGCCTATCACCGCCACCTGGAAAGCCGCGCCGATCGCTTCGGGCTGGAGCTGACCCGCGACAATCACGCCTGCGCCACGTCTTATCTGATCCTGCTCAACACTGACCTGCAGTATCCGCGACCGGGCCCGGTATACACGCTCCTGCAGGCCGATCATCCCTCTGTCGCAACGCGCATGGACTTCTGCAACGACTACCACCCCTGGCTTGACGAGGGCCACGGCAAGTAGAACGTTATGGCCGTTGAACGTGAGTACGCGCTGCGGCTGGCCGTGGCGGCAGACGCCGAAGCGCTGGCCGTGGTGCACATCAAAAGCTGGCGCGAGATCTATAAAGGCGTGTTCCCGGAGCGGGTCCTCGAGGAACTGAATGCGGCGAGCCATGCGGCATATTGGCGTTCGCTCGTTGCGGCGGCCTCGGGCGGCACGGTGGTCTGCGAGCGATCGGGGACGGTGATGGGGTTCCTCCGCCTCGCCGCAGCCGCCGGTGGCGATTCCCGTGCGAGCGCGGGTGAAATCACCTCGATTTACCTGGACCCGCAGCATTGGCGGCGCGGATATGGCGCTGCGTTGATGCGCTGGGCCTTATCCCAGGCCGAAACCCGGGGATGGCGGCGCGTCATCTCGTGGAGTTTGCGGGAGAATCGTCAGGCGCGCGCCTTTTACGAATCGATGGGATTCCACCCCGATGGCGCCTCCAAGACCGGGCATCTGGGCGAGCGGTTCAGCGGCGTCGAAGAGAGGTATGTGACCTTGGTGCGTTTTGCGCGCCTGCTGCCCTCCTCAGTGTCCATGCGGACCGCTGAAGACCATCGCCAGAACAGCTGCCGCGATGGTCGCCGCCGATGAGAGCAGCCGACCCAGACGGTGAATCGGCGCGTACTCAGTGCCTCGAGCTTGCCTTCGGCCTTCGCATCGATCCTATCAGTCTTGGCATCCATCCTGTCGATCTGGGCTTGGAGCTTCTCGATTGCGGTCCGCCAGTTTCGTCGAATTACTACCGTGTTGTTTACGTGATTCAACGACGCCATTGATACCGGGCGCACCAGCGTCCTGCTATGACTCCGGCATCAAGAT
>DATDIC010000338.1:0-2959 GCA_036521275.1 Acetobacteraceae bacterium | reverse complement strand
CAGCGTCGGCTGGGCGTCACCAGTCTGTTCGTGACACATGACCAGGTCGAGGCCATGACGCTGGGCGACCGGCTTCTGGTGATGCACCTGGGCCGACCGGCACAGCTTGCCACGCCGATGGAGGTGTTCGCACGGCCGGCGGACACGTATGTCGCCGGCTTCATCGGGGCACCGACGATGAACTTCCTGCCCGCCCACCTGGCCCGCGGCGGCACGGCGGCGCAGCTCGATGCCGGCCTGCTGCTGCCATTCGCCGACGGCAGGCGCCCGGGCACCGACGGCGACAGCATCGTCATCGGCATACGCCCGGAGCACCTGGTTGCCGGCGCGGGCCTGGAGCTCGCGATCGACCTGATCGAGCCGCTGGGTTCGGAGACCCTGGTGCACGGCCATCTGTCCAGCGGCGAGGATCAATCGCTGACGGTGAAGCTGGTGGGCCCTGCCCCGGCCGGCGACAGGCTTGCCGTGACGCCGCAGCCCGAGCATCTGCACGTGTTCGATCACGCCTCCGGGCGGCGAATTGATCCGATTGGTGAAGAAACTGTCTCGCCGCCGCTTGCTGCGCTGGACACGGCTGACTAGGGTTCCCGATCGTTTCCAAAGGGTTGCCGATTCGCATGCCCGCGTCTCCGGCCATGTCTGTGCCAATCATCAGCCCCGGCGAGATGCAGCTGCTGCTCTCGCGTGCCGGATTGGTGCTGAATCCCGGCCAGGTCGCAGACTTGGTGCTGGCGTGGCGACAGGTGGCGGGGCTGATTGCCGCCATGCAGCATGACCGGCCGCTTGCCGATGACATGGCCTATGTGTTCCGACTGCCTCCACCCGCCAGCGCCGTCGTGTCCATGCCGCCTGTGCGGCCGGCGACGAAGCCCAAAGTCAAGCCAAAGGTCAAGGCAAAGGCAAAGGTGAAGGCGAAAGCCAGGGCCGCGCCGAAGCGGCGCAGCGCAAAGGCTGCGCCACGCAAGACTGCCCGCCGCGGGCGATGACAGGTCATACACCGCCCTTCCTCACCATTGCTGAGGCCAGCCGCCTGATTGCCACAAAACGACTGTCACCGGTGGAACTGGTGAAGGAGTTGCTGGCGCGGATCGAGGCAAAGGACCCTCAGCTCAACGCGTTCCTGCTGGTGACCGAGCGGCACGCGCTGGCTGCCGCGCGCGCCGCGGAGCGTGCCGTGATGGCCGGGAGGCATACGCCGCTGCTTGGGATTCCGCTGGCCTACAAGGACATCTACGAGACCGCCGGCGTGCGCACGACGGCTCATTCCCGCATCCTTGCTGACAATGTGCCGAAGCAGGATGCCGAGACGGTTCGGCGCCTGCACGCCGAAGGCGCGGTGATGCTGGGCAAGCTGGCGACGCACGAATTCGCCATCGGCGGGCCGGCGTTCGACCTGCCGTGGCCGCCGGCGCGCAATCCCTGGGACACGCGGCGCTTCACCGGCGGGTCGAGTTCCGGCTCCGGCGCGGCCGTGGCGGCCGGGCTAGCGCTGGGAGCGCTCGGGTCGGATACCGGCGGCTCGATCCGGCTGCCGGCGGCGTATTGCGGTATCGCCGGCATCAAGCCGACCCCAGGCCTCGTGTCGCGACGCGGCGTGATCCCGCTGGCGCCTAGCCTGGATACCGCCGGCCCAATGGCCTGGACGGCGCAGGATAGCGCGATACTCCTCGATGCGCTGGCGGGTTACGATCCGGCCGACCCGGCGTCTGTGCCGGGGCCGCAGATATCCTATGCCGCCGCGATCACCGCGCCGTTGCGTGGGCTCCGTGTTGGACTGCTCCGCCGGTTCTACGAGCACGACGTGCCAGCCTCGCCGGAAATGCTGCAGATGATGAGCCGAGCGGCCGCGACGCTGCGCAGTCTTGGGTGCCGGGTCGAGGACGCGACGCTGCCGTCGGTGCAGGAATACAATGCGGTCGGCCGCGTGATCATCTCGTCGGAGTCGTACGCGCTGCACGAGGCGACGCTGAAGCAGCGGTTGTCCGACTATTCGCGTGTGTTCCGCGTGCGCGTGCTGGCGGGTGCGCTGATAAGAGCCGCCGATTACATCTGCGCGCAGCGCAGACGGACCGACCTGATTGCGGCGACGGCCAAAGCATTCGAACGTTTCGACGTGCTGGTCACGGCGCCGACCGCCGGGACGCCGCCAATGCTGACCGAGCAGCGGCCGGATGACGGTTTCGCCCGCCCGCTACTGACCACGGTGGCCAACGTGGCAGCGGTGCCGTCGATGGTGGTGTGCGGAGGTTTCACTCCGGCCGGACTGCCGCTGGGGGTCGAGATCATGGGGCCGGCCTGGGGCGACGCGACCGTGCTGCGCGTGGGCCACCATTTCGAACAGGCCATGGGTACTCGGCGGCGGCGGCCTGAGCTATAGTGTTTCAGCCGCGCATTCGCGTGGCGATTTCCCGCAGCGCGTGATGCGCCGAAAGCACTGCGCCCTCCTGCCAGCCGTTGACGTAGGACAGGTGCTCGCCCGCAAACAGGAACGGGCCATCGCCTTTCAACAGCGGATCGTAATGCGCCGCGCGGGCGTCGCGGCTCCACTCTGCCCAGGCGCCCCCGCTGAATGGGACGTTCTTCCACGCAACGGACACACCGTTTGTCAGATGCCGTCGGCAGTCTGGATGTAGCCGTTCGCCATCCGCCAGCGCGGCCTCCACACGTGCGGCGGGCGGCATGGTGGTGAACTTCTCGCCCGGCTCGTCCGACCAGATATAGGCACCGAGCAGAATGCCCTTTTGCTGGTGGATACCGGCGGAGGGGTACCAGACCTGGGTGATATCGCGCGCGGTCCAGGAGATTCCGCCGTAGATCGCGGCATCCAGCTCCCAGAATCTGCGCTCGGCCTGAAAGGCGATCTTGACCGCGGGCACGTAATCCACCGATGCGATGGCTGCCTGGGTCTCCGGGGCGAAATCCGCCGGGATGGCGCGCAGCACGGGCAGCGGAATGGTGA
>DATDIC010000337.1:0-3125 GCA_036521275.1 Acetobacteraceae bacterium | reverse complement strand
ACGCTCGCCCCAGATCTGCAACTGCTCCACCGCCGCCGCCCGGAACGTATCACCCGCCACCAGCACCGGCCGCTTGCCAGTGTCGCGATAGCTTTGCGCCATCTTGCCGATGGTTGTGGTCTTGCCGGTCCCGTTCACCCCAACCACCAGCACGACATGCGGCTTCTTCGCCGGATCGAGCCGCAGCGGCTGCGCCACCGGCTCCAGGATCGCCCCAATCTCCTCCGCCAGCGCCTGCTTGATCTCCTCGTCCGTCACCTCCGTGCCAAAGCGCGAGCGGCGAAAGCTGGCAATCACCCGCCGCGCCACCTCGGTGCCGAGATCGGCGGCGATCAGCACGTCCTCGAGTTCTTCCAGCGCCGCATCGTCCAGCCGCCGCTTCTTGAAGACCGCAGAAATCCCCTCCGTCAGCTTCTGCGTGCTGCGGGTCAGTCCTTCCTTCAGCCGCGAGAACAACCCGAGTGCCATCAGGCCGCCTCCGCCAACAGGACATCACCAGCAGCGCCGGTCACCCGCGCAGCCATCAGCCGCCCCGGTACGGCGGGCATCGCGAGCCGCACCGTGGCGAAGTGCTCGGAATGGCCGCCATTCGCGGTCTCGGTCAGCAGCGATACGGTTCGCCCCACATGAGACGCCAGATAGCGTCGCAATAGATCGTCGCCCGCCTGCCGCAGCCGCGCCGCCCGCTCCCGCCGCAGCGCCACCGGCATCGCTGGCATCCGCGCCGCCGGTGTGCCGGGCCGTTCGCTGAAGGGAAACACGTGCACGAACGGCACCTCCGCCTCGGCCACGAAATCCAGCGTCTCGCGGAACAGCGCCTCCGTCTCCGTCGGGAATCCCGCGATCAGGTCCGCACCGATCGCAATGCCCGGACGGAGGTCCCGCGCGCGAGCGACCACACGAGCGGCGTCCGCCCGCAGATGCCGGCGCTTCATGCGCTTGAGGATCAGATCGCTGCCGGCCTGTAGTGACAGATGAATATGCGGCATCAGTCGCTCCTCGTCGCCGAGCAGCCGCCAGATGTCATCGTCGATCGCAGCGGGGTCGAGCGAGGAAAGGCGCAGCCGCCGCAGCTCCGGCACCAGCGCCAGCAGCCGCCGCACCAACTGCCCCAGTCGCGGCACACCAGGCAGATCGGCGCCATACGAGGCGATATCCACTCCGGTCAGCACCACTTCCTGATAGCCAGCCTCGACCAGCGCCCGCACCTGCGCCACCACCGCGCCCACCGGCACGCTGCGATTAGGCCCGCGACCGAACGGGATGATGCAGAATGTGCAGCGATGGTCGCAGCCCTGCTGCACCTGCACGAACGCGCGCGCCCGGCCGGAGAACTCGGTCACCAGATGCGCCACCGTCTCGCGCGCAGCCATGATGTCCGACACCACGCTCGGCGCGTCCGGCGTCCAGCTCTCCGGCCTCAGCTTGTCCGCGTTGCCCAACACGCACGCCACCCCAGGCAGCGCGGCCCACGCCGCCGGATCAATCTGCGCCGCGCAGCCGGTGACGACGATACGCGCCCCGGGTCGTTCGCGCGCCGCACGCCGGATCGCCTGCCGAGCCTGCCGCTCCGCCTCCGCCGTCACCGCGCAGGTGTTGACGATCACCGTGTTGGTCAGCGCCGCTGCGTGGCCGCGCATCACTTCACTCTCATAGGCGTTCAGCCGGCAACCGAAGGTGACGATCTCGACGCTCACGTTTGGTCTCGTGCGCAGGCCCGATTCCTCGATCGTCACGGCGGGACCCGATCCGGCCATCATCCCGGATATGCCGCGAGGTCGATCTCGCCGATGAACGAGGTCGCCACCGGCCCGGTCATCAGCACGTGGCCGTCCGAGTGCCATTCGATCTCCAATTCGCCGCCGTCCACCACCACGATGGCGCGCCGCCCGGCCAGCCCGCGGCGATGCGCATTCACCAGTGCGGCGCAAGCACCGGAGCCGCACGCCAGCGTCAGCCCCGCGCCGCGCTCCCACACCCGCAGCCGAATGCGGTCCGGCGCCAATACCTCCGCAAAGCCGATATTGGCGCGCTCGGGGAACAGCGTGTCGTGTTCCAGCCTCGGCCCGAGCTCCGTCACCGGCAGCCGCGCCACGTCATCGACGAAGAACGTCGCATGCGGGTTGCCCATGCTGGCC
Source organism: Acetobacteraceae bacterium (assembly GCA_036521275.1). GTDB lineage: Bacteria > Pseudomonadota > Alphaproteobacteria > Acetobacterales > Acetobacteraceae > DATDIC01. The sequence continues at coordinate 987 of DATDIC010000337.1, read as the reverse complement.
GCCGCTGGGTCCGCCACCAGCCCCGCCGCGAGTTCGAGATGCAGCGTATCCATGGCCCGTGCCAGCGGGATGTCACACCAGTCCAGCCGCGCCGGCCCCATGTCGACCCGCACCCGCCCATCGGGCAGCGCTTCGGAGGGCAGGTTGCCGGCGATGGTGCGGACCACCTGGACGCGCCGCCCGGTCTCCCGCGCCAGCAGATCGACCACGCAGCGTGTGGCGTTGCCGCATGCCCCGGCTTCAGTGCCGTCAGGATTGCGGATGCGCATGAAGGCATCGGCGTTGGAGTTGGCCGGCGCCGGCTCGATCGCGATGAGCTGGTCGCAGCCCACGCCCGTCCGCCGGTCCGCGATCGCCGCCGCTCGCCGCGGGGTGAAGCCGAGCAAGCCGGCGCGTTCGTCGAACACGACGAAGTCGTTGCCGCAGCCGTGCATCTTGAGGAAGCGCGCCATGCGGACGGTATATGCGCCACCGGGGCCAAGGTGGAAGGGGCGCGGGCGGGTGGGTGCCACGAGGCCGAGCGCTTTACCGTTCATTCACGCGGCAGAACACATTTTCGCACCAGCGATCAGAAGCCAGGAATTAAGCCGCGATGAGCATGCTTAGGCACCTCCGACTCCGCACCAAGCTCGCGCTGCTGTTGGGACTGTCCGCCTTGGCACTGGTCGCGTCGATTGCGGCAGGGGCCTCCCTGATGCAGCAGCGGATGATTGGCGACCGCGTGGATAAGCTGCGGGCAGTCGTGCAGTCGGCGATGGGCTTCGCGCGAACCCTCGACAGACAGGTCACGAATGGGCGTATCACCCACGATCAGGCATTGGCTCAGTTCCGCGATGACCTGCACACGGTGCGCTTCGACGGCGGCACCAACTACGTCCTCGTTCAAACCCCCGACGGGCTCGTCGTCATGCACGGCGGCGATCCGGTCCGCGAGGGGAAACCGACCGCATCCAAGGACGCAGACGGCAGATCGAGCGCCGATCTGGC
>DATDIC010000336.1:0-5938 GCA_036521275.1 Acetobacteraceae bacterium | reverse complement strand
CCGACGGCTGGGTGTATGTGGCGGACCGCGAGAACCATCGCGTGCAGGTGTTCGACGGCAACGGGCGTTACGAGGCGCAGTGGAACAACCTGCATCGTCCGTGCGGGCTGTTCATGCCGCCGGGCAAGTGCCCGATCTGCTACATCGGAGAGCTGGGCGCCGTGCAGCCGGTAAGCCGGAACGTGCCCAATCTCGGACCGCGTGTGACGATCGTGGACAACACCGGCAAGCGCATCGCGCGGCTGGGCGGCATGGGTCCGGGCATCGGGCCGACCGAGTTCCTGGCCCCGCACGGGCTGACGGTTGATTCGCGCGGCGATCTGTACGTGGGCGAGGTGTCGTGGACCAACTGGCCGCAGACCTGGCCCGGCCAGCCGCGGCCGGACGATCTGCGTTCGCTGCACAAATTCCGCAAGGTGGGGTGAACGCAGGCTGTGCCGCCAATCCCATCGTGGCGGCGCCACGATGGGGCAGGCCGGCGTGCTATGAACTGACGAGATGGCAGTTGGCGATATCGCTCTTACCCTCGGTGTCCCCGACCAGTTCCGGGTACACATGGCCGACGAAGAACCCGATCCCGATGTTCAACTTGACATAGCGCACCTGGCCCGCCAGCGTCAGGCTGAGCGTTCGCGTAACCTCCGTCTCGGTGCTGATCGTGTAGTCGCCGGCGGGACGGTCCAGATAGATGAATCCGCGTGGCACAGCGGAACCAACCACAACACCGTTCAGTTTGACAGAAGGCTGCACGGCGGCCCCCAATACGATGGTCCGGTAGATGAAGATGCGCCCTTGCCCGGCGGCTGGCGCGGCCAGTTTCGGCTGCAACTCCGTGTAGGTAACGCCGGAGGTCGCGCATCCGGCCAGCAGCATCGCGGCCAGCAGCATCGCGGCCAGCAACGCAATCGCCAAACCCGATACGTTCGTCATCCGCAGGATCAGTCGGTTCATTATTGGGTCCCTCGCTCGATCGACAGCGTCACAGGCTCCGTGGCGGCGACGAAGCTATGCTCCACCGGCAGATAGAATCCGGCGAGCCTGTCCCCCTGTATTACCACCATGGCTTCGAAGATGTTCGACGCCTCGACCGTCACGATCTGATCGCTGGTCCGGTAAACGTCGCCTTGTGTGATATGGCCGGCAAGCCGCCATCTTGTGCCGCGCTGAAGCACGGTAGAGTAGCCGGAGCCGACGCCGATCGACTGTCCCTGTCGTAACGTCCAGCCAGACCCATTCGGTGCGGTTGCCTGAAACTCGGTCGGCACGCGCGTGACGTGGCTGACATCGAACGCACAGCCAGAGATTGCGCAGAGCAAACCGACACCAAATAGTGCCCGAGCGTGCGGCCAGCGGCAACCAGTCCGGGCCGGCGCCACCGCCGGATCGCCCCACAACCGCATCTTCCCCCGCATTCGGACCGCCCGCGCATGCCGGGGCGTTTCACGTCAGAAATGTACACGATTGCCGACGGCCGGGCAACGATCAAATGCCATACAATAGAGTGCGGCACCGGAACGGTCGGCGTCCTGATTTCTCTTACGGTGCGATGCCTGCTTGCGGCATCAACATCCGCACGGACGGATCACCGCCCGATCGGCACCCACCGATCCCCACGCTTGCGATAGCTGCGCTTCACCGCCGCCCAGGCGATGCGGAACGCCGTCGCCTCGTCGCCGCCGTGCTGCTGCCAGGCGTGGTTGAACGCCTCGCGAAAAATATCCTGCGCGTGCGGCGGCAGGTGGTCGCTCACCGACGCCGGAAGTTCATCATTGCTCGCGTAAGGCATGGCGCGACCAGGTTATCCGGCCGCGCCACCCTTCGGCAACAACCCAGGCGGAGTCAGGGAACTTCCGCCGCCGCGAACACCTCGATATCGGCCACCAGCACCTTGCCTTTGGTCTCCGGGCCGAACAGCAGAGCCACGACGAAGCTGACCAGCCCGCCGACCGTGCCGATCAGCATCGGTATGGCGAATCCCGTGCCGGTGTTGATTGCGAAGTAGGTCAGCACCGGGGCTACGAAGCCGCCCCAGATCGCGCCCTGGTGATAGCAGAAGCCGCTGGCAGTCGAACGCACCTCGGTCGGGAAGCGTTCGGCCAGGTAGCTGGGGTTCTGGCCATAGATCGCCCCGGCGAAGAAGCCCTGCACGATGAAGCCCAGCATGATCCATACCGGGTCGGTGGTCAGCAGATAGACCGGGGTCACGAATATCCCGATGATGGCCGGGATGATCATCGACCACCGGCGGCCGATGACGTCCGCGACCCAGCCCCAGAACCCGCTAGCCAGGAACGCCACCAGGTTGGCCACGATCAGCGGCGCGCCGACCATCATCGCCCCCAGATGCAGGTCGCGTTGCAGATGCGTCGCGAACAGCGCCCAGATCGAGTAGTAGACGACGAATCCGCTCGCCATCCACCAGCACGACGTCAGCGTATTGACCAGGACCCGGGGCTTGAAGATGGCAAACAGCGGCGCGCGCACCTCTTGCTTGGTTTCCCGCTGCTTCCTGCGGTTTTCCACCCAGACCTCGGGCTCCTTGACGTATTTGCGCACCCATAGCACCGCAAGCGCCGGCAGGATGCCGAGCCACAGCAGGCCGCGCCAGCCAATCGAGTCATACAGCAGCGCATAGGCGCCGGCCGACAACACGAAGCCGATGCTCCACGACCCTTGAAGGACGCCGCTCATCAGCCCGCGCGAACGGGGCGGCCAGGATTCCATCGCCAGCGCCGCGCCGGCCGGCCACTCGGCCCCCATGCCGACGCCCAGCAATGCGCGGAAGATGAACAGGAACAGGAAGGTCGGCGAGAACCCGGCGATGAAGTTGCAGATCGAGTACCACAGGATGGAAATCATCAGCGGCTTCTTCCGCCCGATCCGGTCCGACAGCCAGCCGGACGCGGTGGCACCCAGCAGACGCACCCAGAGCGTGATGGTGAAGACCGCGGTGACCGCGGTCAGCGAGATGTGGAACTCCTTCGAGATCGGCACCATGATCAGCAGGAAGATGGTGAAGTCGAACGCGTCCAGCGTCCAACCCAGCCACGCGGCCCACCAGGCCAGCCATTGGTCCTTGGTGGGTTCCTTCCACCACGGAACCAGCGAATCATTTCCGACGGCAGCAGACATTGACGAAGCCTCCCCGGTTTCTTGTTCGACGCTTGCTGCCCCTGTCGCCGTGACGGCGAATCCGAGTCTTCAGAGAAATGACCGGCGCGGCACCCCGCAGCCAGACGCAACAAGCGCCGGCACGCTATGCCGGGGCCAAGACGGGCGTCAAATAACTTCCCATTTTCCTGACATGCCCGCCGTCAGGAATATCGGTGGGTCCTAGTGGGAGGGCGAAGGGAAAACACTGGCTGCACTTCGTTTTCCCCTGTCTGCCGCCACCCCCACCAGGCCGAAAACCGTCCCGCCGGCTGCTCAGTCGATCGCCGCATGCACCAGGTTCGCCACCCGATCGAGTCGCGCTGAGTGCCACGGATCCGGCACCACGAAATTCGTCAGATAGCTGAACGACACCCCACTGCTCGGATCCACCCAGGAATACGACGACCCCACGCCGCCATGCCCGAACGTCACCGGAGCGCCGATCGTCCCCAGCCCTCGGATGCGGTCGCTCTCGCCGCGCACATGCGGCCCCAGCCCGCGATGCATCGGGATGCCGTTCATCTGTTCGTCGGGGCGCTCGCCGGTATGGCTGCGCGAGACGTAGGCGATCAGCCGAGGCGAGAACAGCCGCACATTGCCCAGCCGTCCACCGGCGCCCAGCATCTGATAGAACGCCGCCATGCCGCGCGCCGTGGCAAAACCGCCGCCGCTGGGCAATCCCGCAGCGCGGAACTCGGGGGAGTTATCGCGCGCTTCCGGAGCATAGATGTCGGCACAGCGGTTCTGCACCTGCGTCGGCACGCCCACGAAGATGTCGCCGCCGAGCCCGAGCGGCTCGATCACGCGCTGGCGGATCACGTCGCGGTAGTCCTGGCCGGTGACCGCCTCGATCACCATCGCCTGCACAAGATGCGCCGCCTGGCCGTGATATTGCACCTTCGAACCGGGCGTCCAGTCCAGCGAGAAATCGCAGACCTCGGCACGCATCCGCGCATGATCCGCCCAGGTCGCCTTGCTCACGCTATTATTCGGAAATCCCCCCTGATGCGTCATCACCTGCTCCAGCGTGATGTCGGCTTTGCCGCGGGCAGAAAATTCCGGCAGGTGGTCGGACACCTTGTCCATGAAGGACAGCTTGCCTTCCTCCACCAGCGTCCACACCGCGGAGCTGGTCAGCACCTTGGTCTGGCTGAACAGCAGGAACAGCGTGTCGTTCGCCGCCGGCAGCCGGGTCGGTTCGGTCTTCGCATTGCCGTAGGTGCGGAACAGCGCGAGTTGCCCGTGCCGCGCCAGGGCGATCTGCGCGCCGGGATAGTGGCCTTCCTCGATATGCTGCTTGATCAGCCGGTCGAGGTGCTCGATCGGCTTGGCGGCAAAGCCAAGGCTGGCGAGATCGCTGGACGGCAACGGGTAATCGCTCGGCATGACGCGGGCTCCTTCTTTGCTCGGACGCAACGCAGGTTAGGTCAGGTCCGGCGCGGCGGGAAATGCGGCCTCCGGGGGCGGACCGCCAGGCAGCCGCGGTGGCGAACCTCCACGCATGGTGTAGTATCGCGTCTGCGCTCGGATCGAACCGGCACGGGGACAGCATGATCGAAACACCGCGCCTGATCCTGCGGCCTTGGCGCAGCAGCGACCTGCCGCTCTTCGCCGAGCAAAACGCCGACCCGGTCACGATGCGGTTCCTGTCCGGCGTACTCACCCGCGAGGCAAGCGATGCCTATGCCGCACGCGCGACACAGCATCTCGCGGATCACGGCTTCTGCAAGTGGGCGGTGGAAGCCCCAGGCATCGCCCCGTTCATCGGCGCCGTCGGGCTGACGCATGTCGGTTACGAAGCGTCGTTCACCCCGGCCGTCGAAGCCGCATGGCGGCTCAACCGGCGCTATTGGGGCAACGGCTATGCGACCGAGGCCGCCCGCGCCGCGATCGACGATGGCTTCGATCGGGTCCGCCTGACCGAGATCGTTGCGGTTACGGCGCTCGGCAATACTGCATCGGCCCGGGTCATGGAACGACTTGGCATGACGCGATCGATCGAATTCGACCACCCGAACCAACCCGATTCCAGCCCGCTGCGCCGCCACATTCTCTATCGCTTGCAGCGCGCGACGGACCGCCGGCAGTCGGCCTGACCTCCGCCGGCATCGCCTGCCCAACCCGCACGCCCACTCCCTTGTCTCCCTCCGCCGTATCAGGTCTGATCCGCCGCCAGCGATCGCACCCGAGGACAGCATGGCCGAAATTCGCACCGCACCTCTGTTCACCATGACGCTGCAAGTGTCCGGCATGCAGCCGATCGGCGCCACGCCGAACGGCAACCGCCGCGTCGGCCTGGTGGCCGGCGGCACGTTCGAAGGCGCGCGGCTGAAGGGCAAGGTGCTGCCCGGCGGCGCCGACTGGATCATCCAACGCCCGGACGGCGCCACCACGCTCGACGTGCGCCTGGTCCTGGAAACCGACGACGGCGCGGCGATCGGCATGACCTATCGCGGCCTGCGTCACGGTCCCGCCGCGGTGATGGACCGGCTCAATCGCGGCGAAAACGTCGATCCGGCCGAGTATTATTTCCGCACCGCCGTGACATTCGAAACCGCCGCGGCAAAATACGACTGGCTGAACCGCATCTTCGCCATCGGCACCGGGCGGCGCCCGCCGGAAGGCCCGGTCTACGACGTGTTCGAGGTACTCTGAACCATGGCAAACATCGGCTTCATCGGACTGGGCAACATGGGCGCGCCGATGGCGGCGAACCTGATCAAGGCCGGCCATCGCGTCACCGGCTACGACATCAGCCCGCCGCCTTGCAGCAGCTTGCGACGGT
>DATDIC010000335.1:0-4118 GCA_036521275.1 Acetobacteraceae bacterium | reverse complement strand
CCTGCTGCCGCATGATGGCCACATCGGCCAAAATCACGTCCACTCGCTGGGCCGACTGTTTGGCGATCGTGCGGGCGGCGTCCTTCACCGGTTTCAGTGCAGCGCGTTGCGCCTCGTTGCTCGGCTGCTGCATGGCGACGGCGAGCTGCTGCTGCAAGGCCTGGAACTGGGCCAGGAACCCCGCGCTCGGCTGCACCCCAGCCTGGGTGAGCCGCGCGATCTGCGCCTGCACCTTGGCAAGCCCCTCGTTCACCTTGTCCTGGCGCCCTTTCACCAACGCGGGCGAGGTGAGCATGCCGTGGGTCAACACACTCACGAAGCGGTCCCTGTCAACGATGGAACCGCTCATGGCTTGATTGTGGCCCGCAGGGCCGCCGCTAACTGCGCCAACGCCGGCACCAGCGTGGCGCGGATCACGACCGGAGTGTCGAACGGGTTCCCGTCGCACACCTCGACCGCTTCACTGCTCTCGAGATAACTGCGGTAGGCGTCGATCAGGCCAAGCGTCTTGGGGCCGGCCTTTTGTAACGTTGCGGCATCATCATCGCCGAGCTCAATCAGCGCCGCCGTCAGCCTCACCCGATGGTTCCCGGTGATACCGTTCAACCCAAACTCCGCAATCTCTTCGAGCTCGTCATCACCGCTCTTGCGCAACGCGGCTTGCAAAGCTGCGATCTGCCCGTCCACCGCCTCGTTTGCCGCCTGCCAGTCGCGCCGCACCACCCGCCAATCCGGCGCTGCCCGGCTGGAGGTCGACGGCGCTCTCGCTGGCAAGGCGAAGCCGAGAACAGCTTTCAACCATTGCGCCTTGGCGTCGACATCGATCAGGCCATCTGGCATTGTGGTTCTGCTCGCTCCATTGTCGTTCTCCTCACTCTCTTTTTTGCGAGTAGCCGATAGCATTCGGTTCGCCGAGTCAATCGTTTTCTCCCACCCACGGAACCTTCCATTGGCGAGCGTTTCTAGGGGTCACGACATGGCCTCCTGGGGCGGCGGCCGACATGTCGGAGCCAAACAGGCATCGGCCACAACCCGGCGCCCCGCAGCGACGGCGCTCGTCCCGGACTGCGCCGCGACATCAAGCGGGCACGCCGTCAGCGTTATAGCGAGGCACTCAGTCACGCAGCATCTGCCGCTGTATCCCGTTCCGCGCCACTGCGTCGGTACGCGATTTTCCGCCCAGCACCGTCGCGACCGCCAGCAAGCGACGGACCACTTCGGGTCCTTCTTCCTGCAGGCCATCGCCCGCGGCTCTGTAATCACTTCGCATTGCCCATTGCCTCCAGCGCGAATCGGCGCAAGCGCAAGCGAATCAGATCAGCGCGTTGCTGGGACTCCCCCAAAAGTTATGAACCCGGTGGCTGGTAGGTGAGAATTACTTCTCCGGCCGCGCGGGAGAGAACCTGCCCTCGACTTGACCGGGGGTGGCATCGCGCATCAATCCAGGTGAGGGCGGTGACCCCGAAAACACGCTTTCCCACGCTCCCCTCAACGCCGCATCCACCTGCCCGAGCGTGGCGTCCACCCCGAGCGCCCGCAGGCTGGTCACGCCATGTTCCCGGATCCCGCACGGCACGATGCCGCTGAAATGCTCCAGTACCGGCGACACGTTCAGCGCCACCCCATGCCAGCTCACCCATCGGCTCACCCGCACCCCGATGGCCGCGATCTTCGACTCTGCGCCGCCCGCCCCAACCACCCAGATGCCGATCCGCCCCGCCCGTCGTTCGCCTTTGATGCCGAACCGATCCAATGTGCGGATCAGCCACTCCTCCAACCCGTTGACGTAGCAGCGCACGTCCCGGGCGGGCACGCGCCCGTGTGGATTGGTCAGGTCCAGCAGCACATAGGCCACACGCTGGCCCGGCCCGTGATAGGTCCACTGCCCGCCCCGCCCCGCCTGGAACACGGGGAACCGATCCGGCGTGGTCAGATCGCCAGCGGCCGCCGACGTGCCGGCAGTGTAAAGCGGCGGGTGCTGCAACAGCCACACCAGTTCCGGCGCCGTTCCGGCACGGATTCCGGCGACCCGCTCCTGCATCGCCGCAATGGCGTCCGGGTACGGTGTCAGGCCGGCGCTTTCGCGCCACTCGACGTCGTCCGGGACGGTGCTGATTGAAGCTGGGGTGACCATCGGCTATATCCGCGCACCCTTACCACGATGCGGTCGTGGCGGAATGGTAGACGCGCAAGCTTGAGGTGCTTGTGGGGGAAACCCCGTGGAAGTTCGAGTCTTCTCGACCGCATGATGAACCGGGCACTGGTGGGACGCCACGACCACCGCTGGATTCCGCTTTCGCGGAAATGACGGACTGACGAGCCTTAAAGTTGAATTTCTTGGATCGCTGATGGTGGATCGGCCGCAATTCCTCACCCCGACGGCACACCGGTAGACCGCAGTGGCAGCAACAGCATCGCAGCCGCCAGCCCCAACGCCCCGCCGATCAGAGTCTCCCATGCCCGCGCGAACAGCAATGTCACGGAATGCTCGCCACTCATCGCGAGTGTGACGATCAGCGTGAAAGCATAGGCGCCGCAAGCGATGTCATACCGCTTTGGCAAAGCCATGGCGTAGATGACCATCGCCACCGCCGCCAGGGACCAGACCAGCAACGGCGCGTGCACCGCGATCGGAAGACACGCCAGCCCGATCGGTACCCCGATCGCCGTGCCCAGGATGCGTCGGCGAACGCGATCCATCGTGCCCGCCGCGGATCCGGCGATGACATAGGCGCACGCGGTGATTGCCCAGGCGGACTGCGTCAATCCCACTGCATCGTTCAGCCCCACGATGACCACGGCCGCAAGCGCCGCCTGCAGCCCCATGTGCAATTCTGGCGACGCACCGAACCCGCCGTTCGCCGCGACAGGCGCAGTACCGGGCGCCAGGGCCGGATGTTCGGCCGGACCGCTGAGCAGTCGCGGAACGACCGAGGCAGGAATGGCGATCAACCCGGCCGTGACTACCGTTCGCAGGTCGGCCAAGCCCAACCCGGCCCCGTACGCCAGAAGCTGGCCGATGAAGATTTGCGATCCGATCCCCCCACCCAGGACTCCATGCCGTTTGAGATAGCTGACAAGGAACGCCCCTGAGGCAAGGACGATCTCGGCACCGGGTCGTCCCGGCCCCCTCAGCAACGGCCCGAGGCCGATCATCATGATCGCGCCCAGCGTGGCAGCGGCACACAACAGAACCAGGTCTCGGCTGGACCTGGCACGCGTCATCTGCGCTTCGGACACGCTGCCCCACAGGGCAAATCCGCCGGCAAGCGGCGCCAGCGCGGCAGGATCGTGCAGTCCGTGGGAGATGTCCGGCAACGTCCCGAGCATCGCGGCGATCCCGTACGACGTGACCAGGCGCAACCCCTTGATGCGCCGGTGGGTGCCGGGATCGATGCGGTTCAGCCAGGAAGCGATGTTCACCCCGCGCGCGTAGCGGCGAAGGATTGGAACGTCTGTCTCGCTCATCGTGTCGGTGGTGTCGGAGTTTGCAGTGTTGCCTTCACTGTCGGGCACCGCGACGCTGGGGGGAAGGGCAATGAAAGGAAATTGGGCATGGCTGACCGGGTGGCGTTGGTGACCGGTGCGGCGCGCGGGATCGGGGCGGCGATCGCAGCGCGCCTTGCTGGAGACGGCTATCGCATCGTGGCAGCGGACCGCGACGATATCGCTGCTCCGGCCGGCTGGCGGACGGTGCGCTGCGATGTCGGCGCGGAAGCGGACGTTGCGGCTCTGATCGCCGGAATTGCGGAACGGGAAGGGCGGCTGGACGCGCTGGTCTGCAACGCCGGCACTTCTGTCAACAAGCCCATCGGTGAGCTGAGTTTGCAGGAATGGTCCCGGGTGATCGCCACCAATCTGACCAGTACTTTCCTGCTGGTGCGCGCGGCGGAGGCGATGCTGCGGGCAGCCCATGGCGCGGTTGTCACCATCGCTTCCACGCGCGCCCACATGTCGGAGCCGCACACCGAAGCCTATTCCGCCTCGAAGGGCGGGCTGGTGGCACTGACCCATGCCCTGGCGATCAGCCTGGGGCCGGAGGTGCGGGTGAACTGCATCAGCCCCGGGTGGATCCTGACCAAGGGGCCGGCGCCCGGACCGGCCGACCACGCCCAGCA
>DATDIC010000334.1:0-10552 GCA_036521275.1 Acetobacteraceae bacterium | reverse complement strand
AATTCCTCGGGCGGGGCAGGGGGCGGGCCGGCGGTCCATTCCGTGCCGCAGCGCGCGCAGCGCAGCGATTTGCGCCCGGCCAGCAAAGCCTCCGGGACGTCGTAAGTGGCAGCACAGCGTGGGCACTCGATACGCATGCGGACATTCCAAAGCTCGCGCAATGGTGAAAGAGGCGCGCGGCAGTTGCAATGGCACTGGTAGCCGGCTGCCCAGGAATGGCAAGAAGCATCCGGGGTGATGCTGCGGCATGGTGCGATTCGAGGATGTGGGGCTGAGCTATGGTGGAGCGGGCGGCGCCGAGCCGGAGGTGCTGCACGATCTCAGTTTCGAGCTCCCGGAGGGAGCGTTCCGCTGGCTGCTAGGTCCGTCGGGTGCGGGAAAGACCAGCCTGCTGCGGCTGATGTATCTGGCGGTGCGGCCGACGCGCGGGCGGCTGAACGTGCTGGGGGCTGATGTCGGCTCCTTGCGGCGGCGGGCGCTGCCGGAGCTGCGGCGCCGGATCGGGGTGGTGTTCCAGGATTTCCGCCTGCTCGCGCATTTGTCGGTATTCGACAATGCCGCTCTGCCCCTGCGGCTGGCGGGGCGGCCGGAGGGACAGATCCGAGCCGACGTCGGGGAGATGCTGCGGTGGGTCGGTCTGGCCAAGAAAGCGGAGGCGCGGCCGGATGAGCTATCGGGCGGGGAGCAGCAGCGCGTCGCCATCGCCCGCGCTGTGGTGGTGCGGCCCAGCCTGCTGCTGGCCGACGAGCCGACGGGCAATCTGGATGATGCGCAGGCGCAGCGGCTGATGCAATTATTCAAAGAAATGAACCGGCTGGGTACAACCGTGATCGTGGCGACACACAACGACTCGCTGGTGGCGCGTCATCCCGCGCCGGCACTGCGGCTGCAGCAGGGGCGGCTGCTGCGGGCGGCGCTTACGGCGGCTGGCGCGTAGAGCGATAGCCGTGCCGCGCCGTACTCCGCTGCGCCCGCGTGGGTTCGACGAGCTCGGACTCCGGCAGGCGCTGTCGGACCGAATGCTGCCATTTCTGGTGGCGGCCATGGCGTTCCTGGCGGCGCTGGCACTGGCCGGCTGGGTGGGAGCGGCCTCATTGGCGCAGGGATGGCAGAGCGGCCCGGGTGCATCGCTGACCATCCAGGTGCCGCATCCCGCCGATACCGCCGATGGCGGTGAAGCCCGCGTTGAGCGGGTGGTCCAGGTCTTGCGGGAGAGCGTCGGGATCGCCTCGGCGCGGGCCCTGTCATCGAACGAGCTGAACGTGCTGCTGGCACCCTGGCTCGGTGCTGGTGCCGACAAGCTTGGGCTGCCGCTGCCCGGCGTGGTGGCGGTGCGGCTGGCGGAACCCGACCTGCCGCTGGGCCCGATTATCGAACGGGTGGGCCACGCGGCGCCCGGCACGATCGTTGAAGACGAAAGCGTCTGGGTTGGCCGGCTGGCCGTACTGGCGCGCAGCCTGCAAGCCTGTGCCGGGGTGGCGCTGATCATTGTTGCGGGAGTCGCCGCCGCGGTGATCGCCGTTGCCACCCGCGGAGGGCTGTCGGCGCGGCGAGAGGCGATCGAGATCGTGCACGGGCTGGGCGCCAGCGACGGATACATCGCCGGACGGTTCGCGGCGCGGGCGACGGCGCTGGCCGCAGCCGGCGGGATTGTCGGCGGAATCCTGGCGCTTCCAGTGCTGATCGCGCTGACGCGGCTGGCGGCACCGTTCAGCGTAGGCGCAGTCCCGGATGAGGCCGGTACCGTGCTTCCGATCGGGCTATGGCTGCTGTTGCCGGGGCTGCCGCTGGTGGCTGCGGCGATCGGGTTCCTGACAGCGCAGGGGACGGTACGGCGATGGCTGCGCCAGCTTCCGTGAGGTTGTGGCTCCATTTGCGCCCGGGCGGACGCGCCGAGCGGGTGATGCGTGCTGGCGCTGCGCTGATGGCAGTGCTGCTGCTGGCGTGGGTCCTCGGGTTCGCATGGTTCGTGCGTGCCGTTACCCGACTGCCCCAGCCGCCGCCGCATGCGGACGGCATCGTTGTGCTGACCGGAGGCGCCGAGCGTGTACAGACCGCGTTGGAAATGCTGATCGCCGGAGATGCGGAACGCCTTCTGGTGAGCGGGATCGGGGGCGGGGCGGATTTGCGCGATCTGGCAAGCCGTGCCCGAGTCGATTCGCGGCCGGTCGCACGATTTGTAACGCTGGGGCGGGGTGCAGCCTCCACACACGGCAATGCGGAGGAAACCGCGGCCTGGGTGCGCGCCAACGGGATCCGTTCATTGATCGTGGTGACCGCGTTCTATCATATGCCGCGGGCCTTGGCTGAAATCGGGCGGGCGGTTCGGGGCGTGACGCTCTATCCCGTTCCGGTCCTGCCGCCCGAGCTGCGGGGAACCAGGCCGTTGACAAGCTGGACCGGGCTGCGGCTGCTGACGGCGGAATATACCAAGTTGGTTGGTGCCGAACTCGGCCTGACATCATTCGAGCACGATCCTGGGCCACTGCTTTCGGCTGCATCGACCCGCAGGCGCGGATGACGCTGCTGCGCTCCGCGCTATTCAACCTGTACTTCTTCGGGATGACGATCCTGCTGCTGCCGCCGGCTGTAGCGGTACGCTTTGTCGCGCCGGCGAGTGCCCTGGCAATTCCAATGATCTGGGCCCGCGTGGTGCTAGGCGGATTACGGTTGATCTGCGGGATCCGCACGGACGTGCGCGGGCAGGAGTACCTGCCATCGGAGGGGCCGGCGCTTATCGCCTCTCAGCATCAGTCGGCGTTTGACACGCTGGTCTGGCTGACGTTGCTGCCCCGGTGCAGCTACGTGGTAAAGCGCGAACTGGAGCGCATTCCGGTATTCGGCGGCCTGCTCCGGCCGGCGGGAATGATTGTGGTGGACCGGTCGGCGGGCGCATCAGCGTTGCGCCACCTGATACGAGAGGCGCGACGAGCGATGGCGGAGGGGCGGCAGATCGTGATTTTTCCGGAGGGCACCCGCGGGGAACCCGGACAGCCGCTGCCGCTGCATCCCGGCATCGCGGCGATGGCCGCACGCACCGGGCTGCCCGTCATCCCGGTGGTGACGGATTCGGGCCGCCTATGGGGCCGCCGGGCGTTCAGCAAACGTGCCGGAACCATTCACGTGCGTGTGCTGGAACCTATCCCGGCGACGGAGAGGCACGAAGCACTTCTGCAACGCCTGAGCGCGGCCTTTTACGAGCCGGTTGTGGATAAGTCTGTGGGCTGAGGGCTGCCCGGGCTCGCAGACAGATGCAGGATGACTTTGTAAGTATTTGTAGTTGCTGGTGATATATCTCATTCCCAAGCGGTTTTCGCGGGGTCATCGGGCTTGGGGATGAGTCGGGAAGGTTCGCGCTAAAGTTGCATACCCCAAAGCTCATTGTCTCAATTGCGGATCCTGCTTTTCGCCTACCGGGTTTGGACAGTCGCAAGTTGCCTCTGGCCCGGAACCGCCTGTAAGCGGGGATTTGTCGTGGGGAAAGATCGATGCGCCGCCGCCTGCTGATCAGCCTGACGCTGACCGTGGCAGCATTTGCGGTGGGGGTCTCGGCATACTGGTACGTGCTGACGGAGCGGCTCTCCGCGGGGTTCACGACATGGGTAGAAGGGCGCCGCGCCGATGGCTGGACCATCGGGTACACGGATGTTGTCCGCGCCGGATGGCCCGTGTCGGCGCGGCTGGTGGTGCCGGGTTTCCGGATCACCGGGGGGCAGCCGGAAATCCCCGCCGGCGTTTCGTGGAGCGCGGCGCGGCTAACCCTGGACATTCACTTGCTGCATCCGGCTGATCTGGTCCTGCAAGCGTCGGGCGAGCAGCGGCTCGGCCCCGCCGGACAGCCCGGATATCCCTACTCTGCGGAACTGACGCGGGTGACGCTGCCGTTGAACGATCCGGCCGCCCCGGCGCTAATTTCGGCGCAGATGGTGCGGACAAGAACGTCCGGGCTGACGATCGGGGATGTGGAAGGATCGCTCGCCGTTGCCACGGATGCTTCTTCGATGAACAGCGCGGCGGCCTTACGGCTTTCAGCCGCCTCGATCACATTGCCGGCGGCCGTACCCTGGCCGCTGGGGGCGCATATCGCTTCGCTGGCGATCGACGGCGCCATGACCGGACCGCTGCCGGCGCCGACCGCGCCGGCAGCCGCCGTGCGGGCCTGGCGGGACGGCGGCGGCAAACTGCACATCCATCATCTGGACATGCGATGGGGGCCGCTGGAAAGCAGCCTGATTGCCACTGTATCGCTGGACGCGTCGCTGCAGCCCGTCGCCGAGGGCCGGGTGGTGGCGAGCAATTACGGTCCGGCGCTGGACAGCCTGGCCGCTCACCATGTCATCGGCAATGATGCCGCGCTTGCCGCCAAGGCCGTGCTGTCGCTGCTGGCCAAGGTTCCTGGCCCGGGCGAGCCGCCACAGGTGGAAGTACCGTTCACGGTGCGCGCCGGCACCGTCTCGGCGCGGGGAATACCGCTGGCGAAAGTGCCGGAGGTGCATTGGCCGGAGGCGGCGCCGGAGCCGTGATCGGGGGTCGTGCAGGCGTTGATTTCTGGTGCAGCAGAGAGGCGTGCATGGCCGGCACAAGACCGGCCATGGCAACGGAGTGTTACGCGAGGTCCAGGGTGGATAGCCCGCGATCGAGGATTTCGACGATGCGGTCGCACTCGACGGAGGTGATCACCAAAGGCGGCGACATGGTGATGGTGTTGCCGTAGTTACGGCCGCCGCCGCCACGGCCGACCAGCAGGCCGTTGTCGCGGCAGAACTCCACGAGCTTGGTGATCTGTGCGGGGCCGACCGGCTGCTTGGTGGTGCGGTCGGTGACGAGTTCCACGCCGAGCAGCAGGCCCTTGCCGCGAACGTCGCCGACGATCTGGTGCCGCATCAGGGTGCGCAACCCGTCCAACAAATAGGCGCCCATTTTGGCGGAGCGATCGGCGAGGCGTTCCTGCTCCATGATCTCGATGTTGCGGAGTGCAACGGCAGACGAGACCGGGTGTCCGCCATAGGTGTTGACCTGGCCGACCTGCCGGTTCTCCGCCGGGTCGCCATAGAAGCTTTCGAAGACGCTATTCTTGACGACGGTTGCGGCGATCGGGAGGTAGGCGCTCGAGATTCCCTTGGCCATGGCGATGATGTCGGGCGATACGTTGTAGTGCTGGTAGGCAAACATCTTGCCGGTGCGACCGAAGCCGTTGATGACCTCGTCCACGTGGAGAAGGATGTCGTATTTGCGGCAGAGCTTCTCCACCGCGGGCAAATATTCGTCGGGCGGTACGGCGACACCGACGCCGCTCATGATAGGTTCGATGACGATCTCGGCGACCGATTCCGGTCCTTCGCCAAGAATCGTGGTTTCCAGGTTGTTGACGCAGGCCATGCCGCAGTTGGGATAGGTGAGGCCGAACGGGCAGCGGTAACAATAGGGGTGGGCGACGTGCACGAAGTCCCCTGAATAGGGCTGGAACTTGGCCTTGCGGTCGCCCATGCCGCCGGCGTCCAGGGTGGCGAGCGTGGTGCCGTGGTAGGAGAAGTAGCGGGTGATCGTCTTGTAGCGATATTCGCCGGGATATTCGTGCTTCATGTATTGGCGGGCGATCTTGAAGCCAGCCTCGTTTGCTTCCGACCCTGAATTGACGAAGTAGGTGTGATAGCCGCCGCCGACCAGAGTGTTGATTTTTTCCGCCAGTGCGGCGGCGGGGACGTTCATCGCGGTGTGCGGAAAGTAGGATAGCTGCCGCATCTGATCGGCTGCGACGTCCGCCAGTTCGGTGCGGCCGTAGCCGATATTCACGCACCAGAGGCCCGCCATGGCGTCTAGATAGCTTGTCCCATCGGCGTCGAACACCGTGGCGCCCTGCCCTCCGGTGACGACCATCTGCTTGGCCTCCAGCGCCTTGTGCTGCACGATCGGGTGCAGGACGTTGTGCAGATCTTGTTGCACGACGGCTTCCCGCACGGCGGGATCAGGGGCATTTGTGCGCGCCATGGTTTCCTCTTTTTGTATATGGCCGGTTTAGGCGCGATGAGGCTGCTTGGCAACGGATGGCCGCCTGTGGTAGCATCAGGCATGCATACCGGACGCAACGGAACGCGAATTATCCTCCCGGCTGCCTGCGCAGCCGGGCCGTCAATATTCGCCGTTTTTTCCGTGCCGGAGCTTTTTGCCATGCAAGCCGATTGCGCCGCCGTCGAGCGGCCGTACGTTCCCGTCCGATTCATGCTGGACGCCGATGCCGATCCGGGGTTGCTGCCCCGGTTGTTGCAACCGTTCGCCAAACGCGACCTGGTGCCGGACCGGATGTGGTCGCACCGCAATGGGCCTGTCGTGCATGTCGAGATCGCGGTTGCGGCGTTGCCGGGTGATATTGTTCATCTCATTGAAGGCAATTTGCGCCAGGTGGTTGGCGTCCGCAGCGTAACTCAGCTACGGTCCGACATCATGCGGCACGCGGCCTAGCGTCTAGCCCGATCGCGATAAAGCGGTCTGCCGGCGCCAAGCCGGCCCGCAGTGGCGACGGAGTGTTCCGTGGCGGACGCAATCATCCTGGCCCGGGCGCAATTCGCGTTCACGCTCGGCTTCCATATCGTGCTGCCGGCCTTCACGATCGGGCTGGCAAGTTACCTGACCGTGCTGGAGGCGCTGTGGCTCAGTACACGCCGCCAAGTCTATCTAGACGTGTTTCAGTACTGGCTGCGCATCTTCGCCATCATCTTTGCCATGGGCGTGGTTTCCGGCCTGGTGATGTCGTACGAGTTCGGCACCAACTGGGGACGCTTCGCGGACAAGGCCGGGGCGATCATCGGACCGTTGATGGGCTACGAGGTTCTGACCGCGTTCTTTTTGGAGGCGGGGTTTCTCGGTGTCATGCTGTTCGGCGTGCAGCGGGTCGGCCCGCGGCTGCACTTCGTTGCCACATGCTTCGTTGCCCTCGGCACGCTGATGAGTGCGTTCTGGATCCTGGCGGCGAAGTCCTGGATGCAGACGCCGGTCGGCTACAGCATGACGCCGGATGGGCGGTTCGTGCCGACCGACTGGTGGGCGATTATTTTCAATCCGTCGTTCCCGTACCGTTTGGTGCACATGGTGCTGGCCGGCTACCTGTCCACCGCGTTCGCGGTGGGCGCGGTGGGCGCGTGGCATCTTCTCCGCGACCGGCAGAGCCAGGGGGCACGGGTGATGTTCTCCATGGCGATGTGGATGGCCGCCATCGTTGCGCCGATCCAGATCGTCGCCGGCGATCAGCACGGGCTGAACACGGGCGAGTACCAGCCGGCCAAGGTGGCTGCGCTCGAGGGTGACTTCGACACGCGTCCAGGCACGCCGCTGATCCTGTTCGGCATGCCGAACATGCAGGAGGCGCGTACTGACTGGGAGGTGTCGATCCCCCATCTCGGGGCGCTGATCCTGACCCATACGTGGAACGGCGCGGTGAAAGGGTTGAAATCGTTTCCGCGGCAGGATTGGCCGCCGGCACCTTATGTGTTCTGGTCGTTTCGCGTGATGGTGGGGCTGGGGCTGCTGATGGTGGCGATCGGGTGGTGGAGCCTGGTAGAACGATTCCGCCATCGGCTTTATGACACCACTCTGCTGTTATGGGCTGCCGTGGCGATGGCGCCGGCTGGGTTTATCGCGGTCCTCGCCGGCTGGACGACAACGGAGGTGGGTCGTCAGCCATTCACGGTATTTGGGCTGCTGCGCACCGCGGACAGCGCGTCGCCGATCGACTTGCCGGGCGTGGCGACGTCGCTGGTGGCATTCGTGGTGGTGTATTTCATCGTGTTTGGCGCCGGGTTCACCTATGTCCTGCACCTGATGCAGCGTCCGCCGACCGTCGGCGAGCCCGGGCCGAAGAAGGGCGTGCCGGTGCGCAGCGCCGGTATCACTCCGGCCCCTGCCCTGCTCGATCAGTTACCGGAGCATCCTGTCGCCGGCCCGACCGGAGGGGGATAGCGGAATGGCACACTGGCTTCCGATCGTGTGGGCCGGGCTGATCGCCTTCGCGGTGCTTGCCTACGTGCTGCTGGACGGCTTCGACCTTGGCATCGGCATTTTGTTCGCGGTGGAGCATCGGGAACAGAACCGCGACCTGATGGTCAACACGGTCGCGCCGATCTGGGACGGCAACGAGACCTGGCTGGTGCTGGGCGGCGGCGGATTGTTCGCGATGTTTCCGCTGGCTTATGCGGTCGTGATGCCAGCGTTTTATCCGACCATCATCGGAATGCTGCTGGCGCTGGTGTTTCGCGGGGTGGCGTTCGAGTTCCGCTTTCGCGCGGTTACCCCGCGCGGAAGGCTGTGGTGGGACCGCGCTTTCATGCTGGGATCCGGCGTGGCGGCATTGTGCCAGGGCTTGACGCTGGGTGGCCTGATCCAGGGCGTCCATGTGGAAAATCGCATGTATGCGGGTGGATGGTTCGATTGGCTGACCGGGTTTACCGTGCTATGCGGGCTGGCGGTGGTGATCGGCTACGCGCTGCTGGGGGCGTGCTGGCTGATCTGGCGCACCGAGGGCCAGTTGCAGCGCGCGGCGCGGCGGCATGCGCACACACTCGCACTTGCCGTGCTGGCGTTGATCGTCGTGGTCAGTCTGTGGACGCCGATGCTGAACCCGACGTTTCATCACCGCTGGTTCGAGTTCCCGGGCCTGTTGTTGACCGCACCCGTACCCATCCTGGTGGCGCTGACGGCATGGGCGTTCTGGCGCGGGCTGGAACTGCGGCACGACAAGACCCCGTTTCTGTGCGGACAGGCGATATTCGTGCTGTGCTACGTAGGCCTCGGGATCAGCTTCTGGCCGATCATCGTGCCACCCTCCATCTCGATATGGGATGCGGCGGCGCCCCCCTCGTCTCAGTTGTTTCTGCTGGTCGGCGCGGTGATCCTGATACCGATTATACTTTGCTACACGAGTTTTGCGTATTGGGTGTTCCGCGGCAAAGTGCGGGCCGGGGAGCATTATCATTGATGATGCGCCGGCTGCTATGGTTCGCGGTGCTATATGCCGGGGGTGTCGCCGCGGTGGGCCTGGTTGCGTTCGGGGTACGGCTGATGATCGGATGAGAGCGGCCCGCTTTCGCTAATTTGCTCCCGGGAGAAGCCGGATTTACGCTCCGGGCCCGGAGAGGACCGGCGAAATGACAGCAGAAAAGAAACGGGTTGCCGTCATCGGGGCCGGCATCGTCGGTATCGCCGCGGCGAGCTGGCTGCTGCGGGACGGGCATGATGTGACCGTGATCGATCCTGAACCGCCCGGGTCCGGTGCGTCGTTCGGGAATGCCGGTTGTTTCAATCCGTCCTCCGTGGTGCCCGTGGCGACGCCCGGAACGCTGAAGAAGGTCCCGGGCTATCTTGCCGATCCGCTGGGGCCGCTGCGCATCCGCTGGAGCTATCTGCCGGCACTGACGCCCTGGCTGATACGGTTCATCCACGCTGGCACGACGGAGCGGATCGACGCACAGGCGCGTGCGCTGCGGCCTCTGCTGGCGCCATGCCTGGATACCGTCATGGAGCTTGCGCGCAATGCCGGCGCCGAATCGCTGGTGGCGCGGAACGGCATCCTGATCGCGTATCGCACGGAAGCATCCTGGGAGGGCGACCAGAGGGCCTGGGACATTCGCCGGCGAAATGGTATCAAGTGGGAGGAACTGGATGCCGATGAGCTGCGTCAGTTCGACCGCAACCTGTCGCGCGATTTCATCCGCGGCAAGCTGGTACCGGGGAATGGTCATAGCCTCGATCCCGGCGGGTTCGTCGCGGCACTGGCGGAGGCGTTTCGACGCGATGGCGGAGAGGTTCTGCGCCGCCGTGCGACGGGGTTCCGACTGGATGGGGCAAACCTGCGCGGCGTGCAGACGCCGGAGGGAGAGGTGTCGGCGGATGCCGCGGTGATCGCCGCCGGCGCGTATTCTCGCGACCTGGCCGCATCGGTCGGCGATCGCGTTCCGCTGGAGACGGAGCGCGGCTATCACCTGGTGCTGCGCGACCCGGAAGCAATGCCTCGTGTGCCGACGACGGACACCGAGGGGCACTTCGTGGCGACGCCGATGGCGGGGGGACTGCGGTTCGCCGGTACGGTGGAGCTGGCCGGATTGAAAGCCGCGCCCGACTGGCGCCGGGCGCGCATTCTGCTGCGTCTGGGCCGCAAGATGCTGCCGGCGCTGAAGGATGCGTACGATGAGAACCGGTTTTCCGTGTGGATGGGGCATCGGCCGAGCCTGCCGGATTCGCTGCCGGTGATCGGGCGCTCGTCAGGTTGTGCGGATGTGTTCCATGCGTTCGGGCATGGCCATGTGGGCATGACCGGCGGGCCGTATACCGGCAAGATCATCGCCGCGCTGATCGGCGGGCGTGCGGCGCCGATCGACATCGAGCCGTTCAGGCCGGATCGTTTCTGATCGAACGAGGGGGAGGGAAAATCATGAAGCGGGATTCCATGATGCCGGGGCGGCGGCGGTGGCTGGCCGGCGCGGCGGCATTCGGTGGCGCGGCGCTGGCGGCTCCGGCGATTGCGCGAGCCGCCGATTGCACGGAAGACACGCTTGACCACATC
>DATDIC010000333.1:0-7503 GCA_036521275.1 Acetobacteraceae bacterium | reverse complement strand
CAGAGTAATTCACTCGGCGCGATTCAGCGATACATCGCTTCATTCAGAGTACATGCTGGCCTCGTACCTCTTCCTGTGGTCTCTCATGTGGGGGACTACAATACCGTAACGGAATCAGCCCTTATCCTGATGGGTATCGCGGCGACCACCGGACTAGGCGCGGTCGTTGCCGATGGCTCGGACAACGATACGCCAAGGCGGCCGACAAGGCGCTGCGCGCTCTAGGTCTCCGGCGGACACCGAATTTTCTCATCGCCCTGACGGCAGACCCAGCCAACCCAGATCTTACCAGTTGAGGGCCGATCTGTGAAGCGGCTGCCGGATTTCAGCCCTCTCTGGTCGCCCGGATGGGCGTCAGTGGTGCCAGCTATGTTGGTGCCAAATCTCCCAAAAAACCTGGCAGGTCCGGTCAGACCTGCTGGCCGCCGTCGATATGCACCTCCGACCCGGTGATATAGCTCGCCCGCTCCGAGCACAGGAAATACAGCAGCTCCGCCACTTCCTGCGGCTGTCCGACCCGCCGCATCGGGATCGACTGCTCCACGATCGATGCCGTTCCCGCCGACAGGATCGCCGTCTCGATCTCACCGGGCGAGACCGCGTTCACGCGAACGCCCGCCCCGCCCAGATCCGCCGCCATCTCTCGCGTCAGTGCCGCCAGCGCGGCCTTCGAGGTCGCGTACGCCGCGCTGGCAAACGGATGCACCCGCGAGCCGACGATCGATGTCATGTTCACCACGCTGCCGCGCGACGCCACCAGGTGGTCTCGCAGCCCCTGCACCAGCACCAGCGGGGCGAAGAAGTTCACGTTGAAAACATGCAGCCAGTCCTCGTACCCCATCTCCAGACTGGAGATCTTGCCCCCCGCCGCCGTCTTGGGGGAAATCGCCGCATTGTTGATCAGGGCGTCCAGCCGCCCGTTGGCGCTGTCGCGGATGCGCGGCAACGCCGCATGCACGTTATCGATGCGCGACAGATCAAGCTGGATATGGTTCCTTTCGCCGCCTTTCCACGGGCAGCGCACATCGAACGGATGGCGCGAAATGGTCAGCACCCGCCAGCCATGGTCGCTGAAGATCTTCACCGCGGCATGCCCGATGCCACGGCTGGCGCCGGTCAGCAGCAGGACCCGTTCAGAATGCGAGGCGTTCATGACACGGCAGGCTAAAGCAGGAACGAAAGTTCCACCAGTCCGGAAAACTTTCCCCCGTCCGGAGAAACCGGATCAGTCGGGTACAAAACCGTCCGTCATCACCTGCGAGAGGTCCGTGAGCCGCCCCGGTACGCCCCGACCGATAGGCGCGCTCTCCATTCCTCAACGGTTTGACAATTCCCTGCCCCGACGGATTGATCCATCCGCGCCGGGAGGCAATCGGCCATGGATTTCGACTTCAGCGACGAGCTCAAGCAACTGCGCGAGGAAGCGCGCCGCTTCCTCGCGGAACGCTGCCCGCCAGCCACCTCCCGCCGCATTCTCGATGGCGCGGCGCCATACGACGCCACCCTGTGGCAGGATATCGCCCGGATGGGCTGGACGGCCGCCGCCATTCCGGAACAGTACGGCGGCGCTGGGCTGGGCCCGCTCGCGGTCTGCGTGCTCGCCGAGGAACTGGGACGGGTGCTGGCGCCGGTTCCGTTCGCCTCCTCGGTTTATCTGGCTACCGAAGCCATCCTGCGGTTCGGCAGCGAAACCCAGCACCGTCTGCATCTGCCCCAACTCGCCAGCGGTGCCGCCATCGGCACCTTCGCCGCCGCCGAACGGCCCGGACCGCTAAACCCGCAGAAGCTCGGCTCGCATGTCGCCGATGGCTGGCTGCATGGCGTCAAGCTTGCCGTGCCGGACGGCGGGTCCGCCGGTTTTGCGGTGGTCACTGCACCGTCCGAACAGGGTGTGTGGCTGCATCTAGTGGATCTCACCGCGCCCGGCGTTCGGCGCGAGCCCGTCCACACCATCGATCCCACCCGCCCGCACGCGAGGCTGGTATTCGACCATGCCGCCGCCGAGCCATTGTCCGGCGCCGGCTCTCCCGGCGCTGTGCAGGACCTGCTCGACCGCGCGGCGGTGATGACCGCCTTCGAGCAGGTGGGCGTCGCCCAGGCCGCGCTCGACATGGCGCGTGGCTACGCGTTGGAGCGCTATGCATTCGGCCGGCCGATCGGGTCGTTCCAGGCGATCAAGCACAAGCTTGCCGATATTTACGTCGCTGTGGAACTGGCCC
Organism: Acetobacteraceae bacterium; assembly: GCA_036521275.1. GTDB lineage: Bacteria > Pseudomonadota > Alphaproteobacteria > Acetobacterales > Acetobacteraceae > DATDIC01. The sequence goes on along the minus strand of DATDIC010000333.1, from coordinate 5,284 downwards.
GCTCCAATGCCTATTACGGCGCCTGGGCGCTGGCGACCGAGGCTGCGGAACTGCCGCTGGCCGCCGCCGTCGCCCGCATCGCCGCCTGCGAGGCCGGATGGCTGGCGACCAAGGAAAACATCCAGACGCATGGCGGGATGGGGTTTACCTGGCAGTTCGATTGTCATCTGTACTATCGGCGGGCGAAACTGCTCGGCCTCGGTCTAGGCTCCGCGCGGGAATGGAAGCATCGGCTGATCCGGCAGCTACGGGCGCGCAACGCAGCCGGGAGTGAAATCACCTGATGCATGCCGCCCCCGGACCGACGTAGTATCGACTGATGAATCTTGGTCCGGCAGCCACGCTCGATCTCGCGCCGCACCCGCGCCCGCTCGACGACATGCTCGATGCCATCGGCGACGCGTTCTACGTGCTGGATACCGCGTTCCGCTTCGTCCGCATCAACCGCCGGTGCGCCGAGATCTGGGGCCGCCCGCGCTCCCAGATGATCGGCCGCTCGATGTGGGATTGTTTCCCCGGCAGCGCCACCAGCAAATCGGGGCAGCAACTCCGTCACGTGGTCGCCGCCGGGCAGGTGGCTGAATACGAAGTCTTTTCCGACGTGCTGCAGCGCCAAATCTGGTGCCGCGTCTGCCCGCTCGCCGGGGGGCTGACCGCGGTTCACTGGCGTGATGTCACCGACGCCCGTCGCACGGAAGCCGCATTGCGCGACAGCGAAGCGCGCTTCCGGCAGGTGTTCGAGCAGAGCCCGCTGGGGATGGCGACCGCCGATCTCGAAATGCGGTTCCGGGAGGTCAATCCGGCGCTTTGCCGCATGCTCGGCTACACCGCCGAAGAACTCGTCGGCAAGCCGCTCATGGATCTCGTGCATCCCGAGGACCGCGGCGAATGCCTCCGCCAGGGCTCGGCCCTGCTGGACGGATCCATCCCGCGGCTGCAGATCGAGGAGCGCTTCCTCCACAAGTCCGGCCACCCGCTTTGGGTCAGCGTCACTGTCGGGCCGATCCGCGGACCTGGTGGAATGATCCTGTACAGCCTCGGGATCATCGAGGATATCGACGAACGCCGCCGCATGACCCAGGCGCTGCATGACAGCCAGGAACGGCTGTACCAGTTGAATGAGCGCCTGGAACAGGAAGCCCGCCGCCGCGCCCGCCAGCTTGCCGAAAGCCGTGCCCGGCTGGACACCTTCTTCGAGATGTCGCTCGACTGGCTCAGCCTGTTTCGCAGCGAACTGGACGGCAGCTTCGTCTATGTCGATCTCAACCCCGCCTGCCAGCGCGCCTATGGCTTGCCGCGTGAGCAGGTGATCGGCCGCCGCGTCCAGGACATTCTGGGCGAGGCACAGGCAGAGCTACCACTGCACCATCTACGCGAATGCGTGCGTACCGGAGAGCCGCAACGCTACCTGGCTCGCCGGACACTGGCGGGGCACACGCGCACGATCGACGTCGTCTTTGTCCCGGTTCCGGTGGAAACCGATCGCGGTGAGCGCCTGATCGTCAGCACGGCGCGCGACCTGACCGAGCGGGAGGAACTGGAAGCCCAGCTTCGCCAGGCGCAGAAGATGGAGGCAGTGGGTGAACTGACGGGCGGTGTCGCCCATGATTTCAACAACCTGCTCACCGCCGTCATCTCCGGCATGGAACTGATCGGCCGCCGCACCCAGGACGATCGTGTGCGTCAGCTCGCCAGCACCGCGTTGCGCGCCGCCATGCGAGGTGCGCAGCTCACCAACCAGCTTCTGGCGTTTTCGCGTCGCCAGCAACTGCACCCACGGGTGGTGAAGCTGGACGGGCTGATCGCGGAGGCCGGAATATTGCTTCGTCGCGTCACCGATGAAACCATCGAGCTGGCGATCGAAAGTGACCCGCAGCTCTGGCCGGCCCGCGTCGACGCCGCGCAGTTCCAGGCGGCGGTGATGAACCTGGTTGTCAATGCGCGCGACGCCATGCCGGATGGCGGGCGCATCTCGCTTTCCCTGAGCAACCGGCCGGTTCCGCACCATTCCGCCGCGCCCGACCTGCCGGACGGCGATTATGTTCTGCTGGAACTGGCCGATACCGGTCAGGGCATGCCGCCAGACGTGCTGGCGCGCGCGGCTGAGCCCTTCTTCACCACCAAGCCGGTCGGCAAAGGCTCCGGTCTCGGTCTTTCCATGGTGCATGGCTTCGCCAGCCAGTCGGGCGGTGCCATGCGCATTCACAGCACCCCCGGCCGGGGCACCAATGTGCAATTGTTCCTGCCACGGGCCTCCGGCGAAGACGGGCCGGACGATGCCGCCGATATGCCTGGTTGGAACGATGCCGGACCTTCCGCCACCATCCTGTTGGTCGAGGACAGCGAGGATGTCCGTGCCGCTGCCTCGGAATTGCTGCGCGAACTGGGCCACACCGTTCTGACGGCGCAGAATGGGCCGGATGCGCTGCGCCTGCTGAACGACGGGATAACGGCCGACCTGCTGCTCAGTGACATCGTGATGCCGGGGGGCATGAGTGGCGTCGACTTGGCGAGGGAGGCACGCCGCCTGCGCCCGGAGCTGCACATCGTTCTGACGTCCGGCTACGCCGCCGACCAATCTCTGCAAGCTGCCGCCGATTTCCCGTTCATCGCCAAACCCTTCCATCCGGCTGGCATGGCCCGAATGCTGCGCTCCGTTCTGGCGACCACACCCACTGGCCGCGGCCGGCGGGATCCCTAGCGGAGACGGTGCCGGTGACTGGCTCTTAGACCCGTCATGCCCGCTTAGGCCCAGGAAAGTCCGGGAGATGGGCTGGATTCCCGCTTTCGCGGGAATGACGAACGTGGGTCACACTCAACGCGGCCCGGAAGTAGACTCCGTCATGCCCGCGAAGGCGGGCATCCAGGCGAGCGCCCAGGAACGTCTGGGAGACTTTCCGCGGGAATGACGAACTGGGATGACCCATCCTGCCGGTGCCCCCCGGAGGAGCCCGAGGGCGTGACTATTCCGATGTCCGCAGGCGGCTGCGCAGCAACTCGCCCTGATTTTCCAGCACCGGATACGCCGCGGCGGCAACCAGATGGCTGTTGATCCGCTTCAGCTCGCGCAGCAGATCGAGGTGCATCACGTCGGCCTCCGCGGCAGCGGAGGAGCCGGCCCGCACCAGGTCGAAATGCGCGCTGGTCGCGGCGGTCTCCAGGTCCCGGAATACTTCCTTCTCGGTCACCAGTTGACGTGCTGCCCGTGAGTCCTCGGTCATGAACACGGCGGCGGCAGCCCGCACGGTGCTGGCCAGGCGGTTCAGCAGGCGCGCCGCCTCGGCACGCTCCGGTTCCGGGAACGGCAGGCCGCGCTTCAGCCGCCGCGACACGTCGCTCATCAGGTTGCGGTCAATGACGTCACCGGCCGACTCAAGGTTGGACGTGAAGACCAAAATCTCCTGCAGGCGCCGATGATCGTCCTCGGTCAGCGAGTCGGAATCCAGTGCGGTGATATAGGTCCGGATCGCGCGGTTCAGCTTGTCGATCACGTCGTCCAGCCGCCGTACTTCGGAAATGCGCTCGCGGTCGCTGCTTTTCAGCGCATCGGCGGCGCCGATCAGCATCGTCTCCAGCGTGTCGGCCATGCGCAGCGCCTCGCGCCCGGCGGCGGCCAGCGCAATCGGTGGGGTTTCCAGCGCCGCATGATCGAGATACCGCGGCGTCGCCGGATCCGCCTGGTCGATCCGGGCGGGGAGAAGCCGGCGAAGCAATGCGCCATAGGGGCCAAGGACGGGCAGGAATATCGCCGCCAGCACCAGGTTGAAACCGGTGTGGAAATCCGCCACCACGCGGGCATTGTCCGGCTCGATCTGCACGATCAGCGAGCCGAGCCGCGGCAGCAGGGCCAGCACGACCGCGCACCCGGCAACACGGGTCAGCAGATTTCCGATGGTGACACGGCGGGCCGCCGGATCATCCCCGCGCACACCCTCCAGCACCGGGTTGATCGCGGTGCCGAGATTGGCGCCCAGGACCAGCGCGAAGGCGGTATCCGGTGCAACCACACCCTCCGCGGACAGCGACATGATCAGCAGCACGATGGCGACCGATGAATGCGCCGCCCAGGTCAGCGCAGCGGCGATCAGCAGGGCGAGCAGCGGCTGCGTGTTCACTGCGCCGAGCATCATCCGCAGGCTGGGCACATCTTCATAAGGCGTGATCAGCGACAGCAATTGCTGCAGCGCGAGCAGCATGAGACCAAGGCCGATAGCCACCCGCCCGAGGTCGCGCATGCGTGCGGACTGTCCGCGCCGGAACAGCGCCACGCCCAATACGACCAGCACCGGCGTCGCGGCCGCCACCTTGAACGAGAACACCTGCACGATGAGCGTGGTGCCGACATTCGCGCCCAGCATCGCCGCCAGCGCCGGCACCAGATCCACCACCCCCGCCGTGCAGAATCCGGCGATCATCAGCCCGGTCGCCGTGCTGCTCTGCATCACTGCCGTCACGCCGAGGCCGGAGGCGAACGCACTCAATCGCCAGCGCAGCGCTGTCCCGAGCATGCGTCGCAGCTCTGGCCCGAAGGCGCGCTGGATGCCGGTCTGCACCATGTGCACACCCCAGAGCAGCAGGGCCACGGACCCCGCCAGATCGATCAAGATGGACGCGAACAGCATCTCGTCGGGTACTCTCCGTTTCTTGGAAAAGCATGGAAAATGGGGACCCCACGGGCCGCCGCAACCGGTGCTGCTACCACTATCCCGGCTCTGGCGCACCGGCCTTTGCTCGATAGCAGCCGACTTCGCCAGGCGAAGCTGGCGACAGAACGGATGGCCAATCGAAGGCGACCGTCAACGTTTCGGCTTGCCGCTGACCGGAGCCGCCGGCTACGTTCGCCAGGTACATTCGATCGTCGTATCCCGAACCAGGGAGGGGCAGATGGGCGCTTACGCGAAGCATACACCCCGCGGCCTTTTCCAGGCCCTGCGACCGCACGTCGCAGGGCCGGCATAGCGCGGTACCTGACGCTCCGGCGTTCTTGTCTTCGCAGGCGGGATCTTCGCAGGCTGGCTCTGATCGACGTTGATGCGGATGGCTGAACCCATCCGCTGATCGCACGTCCCCAGCATCGCCGCCGCCGCTTCCGTGCAGCGGCGCGCCAGGCCTGTGAGAACCTCCATGTGTTCGACCGATTTATCGTGGGCGCGCGAGGCGCGGGCCCTTGGCGGCATATCCATCGCCGTCAGCATCACCATGTTTGCCCAGCTTGCGATCTCCGGGGCGTATGGCCGTGGCGACATGCAGGAGCTGCGCGTCAGCGGACAACAGGGACTCTGGG
>DATDIC010000332.1:0-6992 GCA_036521275.1 Acetobacteraceae bacterium | reverse complement strand
TGAAGCCCGACAGCACCGGCAGAGCGTAGAGAAAGATCATCGTCATGCCGTGCGTCGAGAACAACTGGTCGTACTGCCCGGGCGTCAGCAGGTGCTGGTTGGGACCCGCGAGCTGCAGGCGCATGATCAGCGCCTCGATGCCGCCGAGGAAGAGGAAGATGAACGCCGTGACCAGATAGCGGATGCCGATCTCCTTGTGATCGACGGTCGAGAACCAGCCCCTCAGACCCGGCTCGGTTTCCCAGATCTTGTCCAGGTCGCGGCCGTAGGCGACCGTCGCGGTCGCAATCTCCGGCCGCCGTTCGAGCTGGGATGTCGACACGATCGCGTCCGCCTCAGTTGAGGGTTTCGAGGAAGCTGCGGATGCTCTGCAGTTGCGGCCCGGAGAGATAAAGGTTCGGCATCCGCGTGTCCGGCTTGATCGATTGCGGGTCGGCGATCCAGCCGGAGAGATTGGCGATCGTGTTTGTCAGCACTCCGCCGGCAAGGATGCGCCGGCTCATCAGGTGAGTGAGGTCGGGTGCGACCGTGCCGCCGGCGGTGGTGCCGCGCACCATGTGGCAGGCGCCGCAATGATAGACGAAGGCCTGCTCCCCGGCGGCGATCGCGGCGGACGTCGGGACAGGGGCGGGCTCCACCTGCCCCGCGCGCCAGGCTACGAACGCGGCCGGCGACTGGGCGATCACCAGCAAATCCATATGCGCGTGCTGCTCGCCGCAGTACTGGGTGCAGGCGCCCCAGTACGTACCGGCGCGGCTCGCCTCCAGCCAGGTCTCGTTGGTCTGGCCGGGAACCGCGTCGGTCTTGCCGGACAGCGCCGGAACCCAGAACGAGTGGATCACGTCCGCGCCGATCAGCTTGACCCGCACCGGCTGGCCTACGGGGATGTGAATTTCGTCGGCCGTCGAGAAGACCTCCGAGGGGTCGCTGTCGAGGTAGCGGATCTTCCAGAACCATTGCTGGCCGGTGACTTCGATCGTGAGCTTGGGCGCCGTCGGCGGCCCGTTGACACCGGCGAGCACGACGACTGTCCAAACCAGCGAGCCGAGCAGCACGAGGCTGGAGACGCCAACGCCCCAAGTGAGCCACGGCAGGCCGCTTTTGCCGCGCGCTACTGGCGCTTGGGCGATCTGGTCACCGACCGGCGCGCGGCGGACCCAGACGCCGCCGAGCACCAGCAGGCTGACAATGACGACGACGATGATCGAAATGATGAGCAGTCCCCAGGTCAGCGCCACGACCGGGTAGGCCTTGGGCCCATCGCCATGCAGATAGCCAAGCCGGGCGGCGCTTGCGGGGGTGGCAGCCGCGCACGCGAGCGCGATCAGACCGAAAGCATTGGCGCGCGCGAAGTTCACGGCGCGCGCGATGCAACCGGGTCGGCCCAGTCGCTCCGCTCCAGCGCACGCCACAGCGCAATCATCGCCACCGCGAGGAAGACGACGCAGCCCGGCACCCACATGATGGCGCCGCCGAGTTGCTGGTCCTGCAGTTGCGTGAACCCCCATAGCCCGGTGGTCAGCGCGTGCGGCGCATAGAGCGGGCGCGGTGCGAACGTGATGAGCGCGCCGAGAAAACCCATTTGCACCGATGAGATCACGCTGCCGAGCAGCACCGCCACGGGATGGCGCGAAAAGCGGTCAAGCAGCGTGCTCCACAGCCAGAGCGAGGCGCCGAACAGGCTCAGATGCATTGCCCAATAGACGCCCGTGCTGGAGAAGGTCGCGGCGTAAGCCACCGGCGCGTGCCAGAACCACAGGAGCGCCGCGAACACCGCCGTGGCGGTCAGCGGCATCCCGCGCGCCGGCGGCCGTCGCGCATCGGTCCGGCCGAACGCGCCTGCGAACACCGCAACGGGGTTCCCCGCGGCGACCAGCGGGGCTGCGACGAGTTCGAGGATCATGTGCTGGCCGATCCGCGCGGCGAACAGCGACACCGAAAGCGGGCAGAGGGGCGAGATCAGGGCCGCAGCGACGACCGCCCAGCCGGCCCAGAACGCCGTCTGCTCGCCGCGACCGAGCCGGCGTTTCCCTCGATTGAGGCGCACCGCCCCGATCGCGTAGAGGCACGCCAGTGCCACGAGGCCGGCGATCAGGGCCGGATCGAGATTCCAGCGGAACCACAAGGTCCCAGGCGATGACGGCGCACCGCAATAGGGAGTGACGGCGGGATCATAGTGCCACATGCACGTCGCCCTCCCACGTCGCGTTCCGTCCGAGGGGCAACGCATTCGACCGCACTTCGGGCGTTACATCGTTCTGCGATGTATAGCCAACCACATTCCCCGTTGAGATCAAAGGCATCGGATCTGCAACAGGGGTCAGTTTCTCGTGAGGGAATTAGCGCGGAACTCTGTGCACGCCGAAGCCTTATTGCGCCCTCGGCAAACTACTGCCCGTTGGCGGGTGCCAGCATCCGCCGGCACGCTCGGCGGCGCGCAGGCCCCAGACGCAGGCCATCGGCCGCGTGCAGCTCTCCGGCCCCTCGAGATAGCACGGCATGCAGCTCATCCCGCGGCCCACCGCAACCGCGGCCGGACCGACCGGCGTCCATTCCTGCGCGTCCACCACGCCGAATGCACGCCCGCCGTCGGCACGCCCAACGCCGCCGCGATATGCTTGGGCCCGATGTTGTTGCCGACATGGAGATCGCAGCCGCGCAGCAGCGTCGGCAGGTCGCTCAGGGCCACGCGGCCGACCAGCGAGGCGACCGCGTCCCGCTCGGATGCCTGCGCCAGCACCGCCTCGGCAAAGCGCTGCTTCGTCCGGCGCGCCGATCAGCAGCATGCTCGTCATCGAGTCGCACCAGCAGGTCGATCAGTTCGGTGAAGCGCACCGGGCGGCCATTGCCGCATCGGGATCGGTAAGGCGGAGTGGATACCCGGTGCCGAGCCTCAGCCGGGCAAGGCCAGCCCCCGCTTCATCGTCACCTCGCTCAAGCCGCCGAAGTCGGCGCACGCCATCTCTACGAGGTGATCTAGGGCGCCCGCGGCGAGATGGAGAACCAGATCAAGGAGTGCCAGCTCGACCTGTTCGCCGACCGCACGTCGGCGGCGACGATGCGCGCCAACCAGCGCCGGCTCTGGTTCGCCTCGATCGCCTATGTCCTGCTCTGCGCTTTGCGCCGTATCGGCCTCGCGCACACGCAATTTGCCGAAGCGACCTGCGGCACGATCCGGCTCAAGTGCTCAGGATCGGCACCGTTGTACGGGTCAGCGTGCGGCGGGTGAAGATCGCGACGGCTTCAGCCTGCCCCCGGCAAGCCGAGTGCGGCCTCGCCCATGCTCTTCTGTCCGGGTGTCAAACAACGCCCGACGAGACCGCTCAATGTCGCACCTGCCCACCCTGGACCCGGAAACTGGCGAACTCAATGCAATCATCGAGACCCCAAAGGGTAGTCGGAACAAGTACAACTACGACGACGGCTGCGGCAGGTTCAGGCTGGCCCGGGTGATGCCGGAAGGGACCTCTTTCCCGTACGATTTCGGTTTCATTCCATCGACACGCGGCGACGATGGCGATCCCCTGGACGTTCTGATCTTGCTTGACTCCCCGGCTATCGTCGGTTGCGTCCTGACGATCCGGCTGATCGGTGCGATCGAAGCCAAGCAGCGTGAGAAAAATGGCGAGTGGATCCGCAACGACCGCTTGCTGGCCGTTGCGACGCACGGCCACACGCACGGAGACATCAAGGCACTATCGGATCTTCGCCCGCGCATGCTCGATGAAATCGAGGCTTTTTCATCCACTACAATGAGCTGAACGGTAAGCAATTCAAGCCAATCGACCGTGCTGGCCCCAACAAGGCGCGCAAACTCCCGGATCGGGGCGCCTCGGCGTTCCGAGGGGAACAGAGTGACGCTTCCGATCGCATTCCGCGATGAGGTTCGAGATTACGCCTTTTGAGGCGCTGGGTGATGCCAATGATTGTGCCCATGCCGCGTTGCTGGCCGCGATCTTGCCTCCCGCTTGTTGTGGCTCCAGCATCCGTTCGAATTGCGCGGCCCCAAGTCACCCATCCACAAGCGGGTACTAGTGGCGGAGTTGAGGATGCCCTACACGCGTCCGTCCAACACCGCGTACGAGGCGACGCGCTGTCCATTAATCTGAGCAATTCGGCTCCCTCGATCCCTCAGGATTGTGGGGACACGCCCCATGATCGTGCGACCGCGTCGAGCGCCCGCGCGTCGACGCCCCGCAGCGCGGCGGCAACGCTTCCCGCCGCCCACTCTGCGACCGCGACCTCCCGCCCTGGGCGGCAGGCCGCGTCGAATTCGACGAGGCGCACGCCGCGCTGCCGGCGGTATCGGTGCGAAGCCAGGCCATCAATTGCCCCTCGACGGGCACGCTGATACTTTCGGCCGCCACGCTCGCGCGGTCGGCTGGGACAAGCCGCCCATCACGAATGCCCCGACAGTAAATGCGGCCGAGTGCAGCACGCTCCTGCGCTTCATTTCGCCAAGCTATCGCACGCCTCCTCGCTCAGCGTGCGAGGTCTTCTGTGGCCCGTTGTGGCCCGTCTAGCCGGCGATCGATCGAAGCTGCACGGACATCTGCCCGCTCCTGATGGGCCGCATCAGGCTCCACAACATTTCCTCGCTCTGCTTGGCCTGCGCCGCGAGCATGGCCTCGCCCGTGAGAGCGTGGCCGACATGGCAGCGATAGCGAAGCAAGCCGCCGTCGGTCACCTCCCACAACGTGCCGTGACATTCGGGGCAGGCGAACCGCGACGGAGACCCCAACTGATCGTTAGACGCCATACCTGCCAGCTCCTGCGCGGCGATTGCCGTTTCCAATTTGATCCGGTCGGGAATCTCGGGCGTCTCTCCCGCCGGCTCGTGCACCAACCGGACGAGCAGACCGCCCAACGCGCCGACCCGCACGCTGTAGTCGATATTGACGTGCCGTTGCGCACTGCGCGGCATGTCCGGCACCGCCGCGTCCGTGGGATCCTGCACGACGGCCAAGCCGCCGCTGGCGACATCGCCCCCGAGACCGCGCCGGGCGTGATCGCCGCCGGCCCGACGCGCTGGTTGCCGGCTCGGCGGTGTTTGGGAAGGGCGGCGACTACGCGGCGGCGATCCGGGCGCTCCGCGGTCAGCAGGCGGGATAGCCGCATTCGTCGCTTGGTGTTAATGGTGGTATTCATCGCGCACGATGACGCCGACACCGTACCAACCCCAATAGATGCGGTGCCGCCGGATCAAGCCTCCTTCGAGCTCCATGACCTCGACAAAATCCATTTGGTCGCCGTCCGGCGCATCGCGCGGATTTTCCCACATCAAAATGCGCCCGTCGGTCAGCGGCGGCGTTCGGTGGAAACGACGCACCGCCGGCGTCCGCGCGACCACCGTCTCGAGCAGCTCGCGCAGCTCTCGCAGCCCACGCCGGATACCGGGCGGTTTGAGACCGAGCGCGTAAATCACTGGGCTCTCCAAAACGATTTCAGGATGATAGAGAGCGAGCAACCCTTCAACGTCGCGTTTACTCAGGGCATCCGTCCACCGAGTTGCGACATCGGCAGCATACGACCGCGCTTCTTCGTCGTTCCGGTCCATCATTCGGGTTCCTGTTCCTGTCCGCCTTTCAGTTCCGGGTGCCTTTCAGTCCCGGTACAGGCCGGCGTCAGCGGCTCGCGACGCGAGTTCGCTGTGCCGTCCGGCCCGCACGGGCTTGTCGTTGCATGAGAGCCGTCGCGCACAACGCATCCAGGACCGTCACCGCGAGCACGGCAATGGTGGCCGCCGCCGCAGCCTCGCGGCGCCTCCGCTTGCCCGGCCGCAGCGCGGACCGCAGCACCGCCAGGTCCAGGGCGTCGCCGCCCACCCGTGCCCAGAGCGGCGCCGGGCTGTCGGGATAGGTCAGCACCGCGGTGCCAGCCGCAACCTCCCGCACCCCGAACGCGCGCACGAGCCCTGGGGACCGGGGCAGGCCGAGCAGACGGATCAGCCCCCGCGGCGCAAGCAGCTCGGTCGCCCCGAGTGCGATGCTGAAGCACCCCAGGAACTTCGCCAGCTGAATGTCGTTCATGGCTGCCCGCACCCCCAACTCGAATCCTGGACGATTGCCGGGCGACACCGAGCTACGCCTTGGCGGTCCCGGGTGCCGCCATGTCACGGTGCTTCTCGGCCAGTATGGCCGCAGGCGTGACGTGGGCGATGGCCGCTTGCAGCTTGTTTTGCCAGCCCGCAACCACGTCGCCCTCCCCCTTCATCATGGCATCGAACCCGGTCCTGGCCACCATCGCCGGGTCGTCCTTCTTCTGGGTCCCGATCTTGGTGTCCATCATGTCGGCACGCTCGAAGAACTCGGTCTCGGTGGCACCCGGCATGAGGCAGGTGACAGTGACGCCGCTGCCCTTCAATTCGTGGCGGAGCGCGAACGAGAAGCTGTCGAGGAACGCCTTGGTGCCATTGTAGACCGCCTGGTAGGTGCCAGGCATGAAGCCCGCGATCGAGCCGGTGATCAGGATGCGGCCGGCTCCGGCGCTGCGCATGTCGCGCCCGACCTTCTGGATCAGCAGCAGCGTGCCGATGATGTTGGTGTCCACCACGTGCCGCCAGTCCGCCGGCTCCTGGTCTAGGAAGCCGCGGCCGAGACCCCGCCCGGCATTGGCCAGCAAGGCATCCACCTTGCGGCCCCTGGCGGCGGCATAGAGCTGGTCCACCCCCTCGGGGCCGGACAGATCGGCCTGCACCGCCTCAATGGCAGCGCCGTCCAGCCGCAGCTTCGCGGCGGCCTGCTCGATCTCGGGTTCGTCGGCGGCGATCAGCAGGGCGAAGCCGTGATCCCGGCACTGCTTGGCCAGCTCGTAGCCAATCCCGGCGGACGCGCCGGTTACGATAGCGAACAGGCGAGCTTCTGATGACATCACACAGTGTCTCCAGCCAAAGTGAGCTTGCCTCCGCGTCAGGGCTTAAGCACGACCTTGATGCAGCCGTCCTGCTTGTCGCGGAAGGTCCTGTAGAGATCAGGGCCGTCGGCCAGCGGCGC